>NZ_JBSSAC010000003.1:0-109604 GCF_054058315.1 Thermostichus sp. MS-CIW-40 | reverse complement strand
TACAACTCTTTGCCGCAAATCCAAAGAATGAGTCGGCATTCCTTTCTCTCCTTCCTCTTGAATACCTGTACCCTATTTTAAATTAAAAGGCTGTAGCACCTTCAACTCGTAGTTCGTGACTGAGAAACCGACCTCCTGGCTTGAGGCGATCGTAAACTCCTCTGAGAACTTTGGCTTTGCCTGCGTCCGCTTGCATGGTCAAAATGGCTTCCGCCAAAACATAGTCAAACTGCTCCGAGATTTGTTCTAGGTGAAAAATGTCGCCTTGAATAATTTGCACCTGTTGGATCAACCCAGCCGCAGCAACATTGGCTTGAGCACGGGAAACGCTGTCGGGATTTTTCTCTATGCCAGTAACACGCACTCCATATTGTTTTGCTAATCTAATGGCAGTATCGCCAAAACTGGCGGCAAGCTCCAAAACTGTTTCTCCTGGTTGAAAATTGACAAACCTTAAGAGCTGATCCGTAGCCCCAAAACCTCCAGGTCGCAATGCTTTTTTACCTGCGGCAGCCAGCACTTGGTGACCAGGTGCATTTTTCAAATCCAACTTAGACATGGGTACCTCCAAAAACAATCACTACAATCAGCGATTTCAAATAGGCTATAAGCATCTCATTACTTTCAGTAGCCAAAGCTCTGACAGGTTGAGACGCTCATAGCCAAAACACAAAAGGATAACATCAGTGCCCTAGGTGTCTAAAAGTTGTAGTTTGGAAAATCGGAAGAGATTAGGGGATGAACTTTTTTCGCCACCTTGCTCTTCCCAGATTCTCCGCTCTACGAGAAGCCAATAGCGGCCTACCTTTTGATAGCGATCTTCATAGGTCAGTTTCGCTCCAAGCTTTTCCCCACTCTCTAAACTGTGGTACTCGGCAGTGTAGTGCGTGGGTAGGTAGCCTTCGCCTGTGTCATCAAACTCTTGCACCAAAATTCTCACTGCGCGATTGGTAAAGTGACGATGCACCATTTGAATGTGCTTGTCTTTGACCCAGTAGCGATCAGTTGCAGATGGACCCGCAACGAGAACTTCAACAACATCAGGCGCTGGTGCTTCCCCATAGTCAAAGGTGTGCCCACCGTGTTCTTCATCGAAAGAATGGCGAACACGATGCACCATGATTTCCCAAATCTGCTCTCGTACTTTTTGCCGGATTGCTTCATCCTCAATACCCGTCACATCAATTTTCATGTGTCGGTCGATGCTCACAACGCCTGAGAAGGATACATTACCTTCATCTTCCTTGGGAAAGTAGGTAAGCTCGGCTCTATAGCCAGGAAAATCCTTGTCCCAGGTATAGCGATTCTCAAAGGCTTCCTTAAACGTATCTTGGGCTGAAGCTTGTTGTGGGGTTGTCATAGTCTCCTCCTTTAATGAGAATTATTGTCAATTACATCTTAAAGAAGTTTGATAGCTGACCCTTGAATTTTAGGGTTTTCTTAATATCTATGGGCAGATATTCGCACGTAATACCAGCCCATTGCTCTGTTGCATGGGTTCTGAACAATTACCCTTTCTGAGATAGGTAACACTCGATTGAAATTCTTTGACTTAAGTCAGAACAAATTCTCAGAAACTCTTAGCCTTGAATGCTGACAGATACTTTGAGGCTACTGTATTCACTTAGGACTTGCAACATAACATGTGTTTCTGCCGCTAGATGACTGATAATCACCTAAGAAGCAGACTTTTCCATCGCCTAGTGTAATGCTACCCTAATTTGTCTGTATAGTCAACATTTTGAGCGATAATTACCTCCAAAGGGTTTTTATCTGGCTGAATGAGCATTAACACACCCATACCTAGACCCAGAAAGCTCCTGGAGCAAGTCAGTGATGCCCTCCGGGTCAAACACTACTCCTACCAAACCGAGAAATCTTATCTTCTCTGGATCCGTCGCTTTATCTTGTTTCACAACAAGCGACACCCCAAGGAGATGGGCGGCGAAGAAATCAACGCCTTTCTCACTCACCTGGCGGTGGAGGGTAAGGTTGCCGCTTCCACCCAAAACCAGGCTCTCAGTGCGCTGTTGTTCCTTTACCGAGAAGTGCTGCATCTGGAGCTAGACCTTGACCTAGACGCCGTGCGAGCCAAACGGTCACGCTATTTGCCTACGGTCTTAACCCCTGAGGAGGTCAAAGCCATCATTGTGCATCTATCCGGGATCCATCGCTTGGTGGTGCAGGTGCTGTATGGCAGTGGCTTGCGATTGGCGGAAGCCCAGCAGCTCCGGGTCAAAGATGTGGATTTTAACCAACGGCAACTGGTGATTCGCAATAGTAAAGGGATGGAGAGCCGGTTAACGATGCTGCCAGAAACCTTAGTGGAACCTTTGCAAGAACACTTGCTCTGGGCAAAGCGACAACATCAGCAGGATTTGGAACAAGGATACGGCTCAGTCTATCTGCCATTTGCTTTGGAGCGCAAGTATCCCAATGCGGAGCGGGAGTGGAGCTGGCAATATGTCTTTCCGGCAGAAAGGTTATCTCAGGATCCTCGCACTGGCATCACCCGCCGCCATCATTTGCATGAGTCTGGATTACAACGGGCGATTAAACAAGCTGTCCAAAAAACCGGGATCCCCAAGCGGGTCAGTTGCCACACCTTCCGCCATAGTTTTGCCACTCATCTCCTGCAAAACGGCTACGACATCCGCACCGTCCAAGAATTGTTGGGCCACAAAGATGTCAAAACCACCATGATTTACACCCATGTGCTGAATAAAGGCGGGCGCGGGGTGAGAAGTCCATTGGATCCTTAGAAGGGGACGCTCTCTGGGGAAGGGATCCTCTTCCCCTTTACAGTACCTCAGCGATCATTGCGAATTATTACGACCCTGCCGCCATGCTCCCAGCAGGGATCCGTTTCTCTGGTAGAACGGGAAACAGACAATAGGGGATCCTGCCTATCGCGTCAGCGGGACGGAGTCCTTTCGCGTTAGCAGGACAGAATCCTTTCCCCGGTTTACCCAATTTTTGCATTGCACGACGGAGAGCGACCGCATGTTTACTCTGGTTAAGCCCATCACCCGCCACGTTACCCCTGCCGAGGTGGGGGATCGCCGCTTGATGAAGGTGGTGTATGTGGTGTTGGAGCCGCAATATCAGAGTGCCCTGACGGCGGCTGCGCAGCGCATCAATGCCCACAACTCCAAGCTGGCGGTGGAGCTGGCCGGCTACCTGGTGGAGGAGCTGCGGGATCCCGCGGGCTATGAGGCTTTTCGGCGGGATCTGGAAACGGCCAATGTCTTTATCGGATCCCTGATTTTTATCGAAGACATTGCCCAGAAGGTGGTGCAGGCGGTGCAGCCCCTGCGGGAGCGGCTGGATGCGGTGGTGGTCTTCCCTTCCATGCCGGAAGTGATGCGCCTGAACAAGATGGGATCCTTTTCCATGGCGCAGCTGGGACAGTCCAAGAGCGCCATTGCCCAGTTCATGCGCAAGCGCCAGCAGGGATCCAACTTCCAGGAGGGGATGTTGAAGCTGCTGCAGACCCTGCCCAAGGTGCTGAAGTATCTGCCCTTCGACAAGGCGCAGGATGCCCGCAACTTCATGCTCAGCTTCCAGTACTGGCTGGGGGGATCCCGCGAGAACCTGGAGAACTTTTTGCTGATGCTGGCGGATCGCTACCTGCCGGGGATGCGGGGGCAGCTCTCCTTTGCCGAGCCGGTCACCTACTTGGAGATGGGCATCTGGCACCCCTTGGCGCCGCAGATGTTTGCCAGTCTGGCGGAGTATTTGGATTGGTACAACGCCCGCGAGGATCTGCCGCAGGACGTGAAGGATCCCTTGGCTCCCTGCGTGGGGTTGGTGTTGCAGCGCACCCACCTGGTGACGGGGGATGATGCCCACTACGTGGCCATGGTGCAAGAGCTGGAGTCGCGCGGGGCGCGGGTGGTGCCGGTGTTTGCCGGGGGTCTAGATTTCTCCAAGCCAGTGAACGAGTTTTTCTGGAACGCGCAGAAGACAGCGCCCATTGTGGATGTGGTCGTGTCGCTAACCGGGTTTGCCCTGGTGGGAGGGCCGGCGCGGCAGGATCACCCCAAGGCGGTGGAAGCGCTGCAACGGCTGAATCGCCCCTACATGGTGGCGCTGCCCTTGGTGTTTCAATCGACGGAGGAATGGGCTGCCAGCGACCTGGGGCTGCACCCGGTGCAGGTGGCTCTGCAGATTGCCATTCCCGAGCTGGACGGGGCCATTGATCCCATCATCCTCTCAGGGCGGGACGCGGCCACCGGCAAAGCTCACGCAATGCAGGATCGGATCGAGCTGATCGCGGCGCGGGCCATTAAATGGGCCAATTTGCGGCGCAAGCCCAAGCTGGAGAAGAAGATCGCCATCACCGTCTTCAGCTTCCCACCGGACAAAGGCAATGTGGGGACAGCAGCCTACTTGGATGTATTTGCCTCTATTCACCGGGTGATGCAGGCCCTGGCCCACAACGGCTATGACCTCGGCCCCGAGCTGCCCAAAACCCCGCAGGAGCTGATGGAGTCCATCCTGCACGATCCCCAGGCCCAGTACGCCAGCCCGGAGCTGAATGTGGCCGCCAAACTGTCGGTGCGGGAGTACGAGGCGCTGACACCCTACGTGAAAGCCATCGAGCAATACTGGGGGCCAGCGCCGGGGCACCTGAATACCGATGGGCAAAATCTGTTGATCTACGGCAAGCACTTTGGCAATGTGTTCATCGGGGTGCAGCCCACCTTCGGCTATGAAGGGGATCCCATGCGGCTGCTTTTTTCCAGGTCAGCCAGCCCCCACCACGGCTTTGCCGCCTACTACACCTACCTGGAGAAAGTTTGGGGGGCGGATGCGGTGTTGCACTTTGGCACCCATGGATCCCTGGAGTTTATGCCGGGCAAGCAGATCGGCATGTCGGGCGAGTGCTATCCGGATAATCTAATTGGATCCATGCCCAACCTGTACTACTACGCCGCCAACAACCCCAGTGAGGCCACTATTGCCAAGCGGCGGGGCTACGCCTGCACCATCAGCTACCTGACGCCGCCGGCAGAAAACGCCGGCCTCTACAAGGGGCTGCAAGAGCTGCGGGAGATGATCGGCTCCTACCAAACCCTGCGGGAGGGGGCGCGGGGCATCGCCATCGTCAACGCCATCTGCGACAAGGCGCGGCTGGTGAACCTGGACAAGGATGTGGAGCTGCCCCAGGGGGACGCCGCCCAATTGAGCTTGGAAGAGCGGGACAGGGTGGTGGGCAAGCTCTACGCCCAGCTGATGGAGATCGAGTCGCGGCTGTTGCCCTGTGGTCTGCACGTCATTGGAGCGCCCCCCACGGCAGAGGAGGCGATTGCCACCTTGGTGAGCATTGCCAGCATCGACCGCCCGGAAGAAGGGATCCTGGGTCTGCCCCGCATTCTCGCCCAAAGCCTGGGCCGGGACATCGACGAGATCTACCGCAACCGGGATCGGGGACACCTGGCGGATACGGAGCTGCTGGATCGCATCAACAAGGCCTGCCAGAAGGCGGTGGCGGCGCTGGTGCAGGAGCAGACCGACGCCCAGGGCCGGGTCGCGCGGGTGGCCAAGCTCAACTTTTTCAACATGGGCCGGCAAGCCCCCTGGTTGGCAGTCCTAAAAGAAGCGGGCTACCCCCAGGTGGATCCGGATCTTTTGAAGCCCTTGTTTGAATTTCTGGAGGAGTGCCTCAAGCAAATTACGGCAGATTATGAGCTGGGATCCCTGCTGCGGGCCTTGGAAGGGGAGTACATTTTGCCGGGGCCAGGAGGGGATCCCATCCGCAACCCCAATGTGTTGCCGACAGGGCGCAACATCCACGCTTTGGATCCCCAGTCCATCCCCACGGCAGCCGCCATCCAGTCGGCGGAGATGGTGGTGGAACGGCTGCTGGCTCGCGAGATGAGCAGTAACGGTGGCCGGTACCCGGAAACCATCTCGGTGGTGCTCTGGGGCACCGACAACATCAAGACCTATGGGGAATCCCTGGCGCAGGTGCTGTGTTTGCTGGGGGTGCGACCCAAGCCCGATGCCCTGGGGCGGGTGAACAAGGTGGAGCTGATCCCCTTGGAGGAGCTGGGCCGTCCCCGAATCGATGTGGTGGTGAACTGCTCTGGGGTATTCCGGGATCTGTTTGTCAACCAGATGGATCTGATCGACCGGGCGGTAAAGCTGGCGGCCACGGCCAACGAGCCCCTGGAGCTGAACTTCGTGCGCAAGCACGCCCTGCAGCAGGCAGAAGAGCTGGGGCTGACGTTGGAGCAGGCGGCAACGCGGGTCTTTTCCAACGCTTCCGGATCCTACTCCGCCAACATCAACCTGGCGGTGGAAAACAGCTCTTGGGAAGATGAAAGCAAGCTGCGGGAGATGTACCTATCCCGCAAGTCCTTTGCCTTCGGCTCCAACCTGCCCAACCAGCAGATGCGACAGCTCTTCGAGGCCAGCCTGAAAACGGTGGATGTGACCTTCCAGAACCTGGACTCCTCGGAGATCAGCCTGACCGATGTCAGCCACTACTTCGACGCGGATCCCACCAAGCTGGTGCAGAGCCTGCGCCCGGATGGCAAAGCCCCCTCTGCCTACATGGCGGATACCACCACGCCCAACGCCCAGATCCGCACCCTGAGCGAAACCATCCGTCTGGACGCCCGCACCAAGCTCCTCAATCCCAAGTGGTATGAGGGGATGCTCAAGCACGGCTACGAAGGGGTACGGGAGATCGCCAAGCGGCTGGTCAACACCTCCGGCTGGTCAGCTACGGCAGGCGCGGTGGACAACTGGATCTACGAGGAAACCAACGAGACTTTCATCAAGGACGAGGCGATGCGGCAGCGCTTGATGAACCTCAATCCCCACTCCTTCCGGCGCATTGTCGGATCCCTGCTAGAGGTGCATGGGCGTGGCTATTGGCAGACTTCCCAGGCCAATATCGAGCGCCTGCAGGAGCTGTATCAGGAGATCGAGGACAGAATCGAAGGGGTGGAGTAATTAATATGGTTGTTTCAGGTTGGCGTGAGACGTCTGGGCTACTGTTCGCGCCAGCGGGACGGAGTCCTTAGACCTTACGTGAAGTCGGCAAAAGCTGCAACCATGGCCGGATCCTTGCCCAGGGCTTCTGAAGCAGCAGTGGATCCTGCCAAGTTCGTTGATTACTCTATGAATCCAGCTAATCCTGGAAATCAAGGCAAGTGGATTGCCTTTGCAGAGCTTGGCTATGATGTCAGTACACCAGAGGGAAGAAGGGTGGGATTTGCTCACATTCTGCAACAGGTTACTGCTGCTCTGCCTTGCGCCTTAGCCGGGGATCCGTTTCCAACACCCTATGGAAGCCGCTATCGAGTCAAGATTGAAATTTTGGGCCTCAATCAGAAAAAAGGCACTTTAGTGACCGTGTGGCAGGTTGATAAGGAAAGTTTAATCCCTCGTTTGGTCACCAATTGGCTAGAGGTACACAATGATGAGTAAAACCACTTCTAGAATCAAGCCATACAGTAGAGTCAAAACTGTGGCAGATGTCAAGGAGTATTTCAGCGAGACCACTATTCCTGCTGGAACTCAGGGATCCATTGTGGAATGTTACTCAGATCCCACTGAAGGCTATGCGGTTGATTTAGCGGTTCCGGATTTGAGCTTGGTAGGAGGTTTTCGATATTTTAATCTCATTCTTTTTCCCGAACAGTTTGAAGTCATAGATCCCGAAACATGAAGTATCCAATGTTGAATGGACGTTCCCTCTACCCCACCAATCCGGCCCAGCGTAGGTAGCCCTCCACCAGTTGGGATCCGGCCAGAGCCGCTACCCCTCCACCCAAGGCCAGGTAGGGGCCAAAGGGGATGGGCTTTCCCAGGCGGGCCCGCCCCTTGGTCATGGCCAGCAAGCTAGCCAGCAGGCCAAACCCGGAACCCAAAAGAAGGGCCACCACCACCCCCTGCCAGCCCAACCACATGCCGATCAGGGCCAACAGCTTGCCATCTCCCCCGCCCATAGCCTCCCGCCCCAAGACCCAACGGGCCAAGAGGCCAATGCCCTCCAGCAGCCAGAGGCCCAGCACAGCTCCTGCAATCCCTTCCACCAGTGACAGGCCTGTAGCGGCCAGGGATCCGGATCCCTCCAGCCACGGCAGAGCCAGGCGGGCCAAAAACCCTGCCACCAGCCCTGAACGGGTCAGCTCCTCCGGCAGCAAAAAGGTATCCAGATCGATGAGTGCCAGGGCCAACAGCCAGCTCAACAAAACGCAGGTGAGGATCCCTTGGGCAGAAAACCCCAAAGCGCCGATGCTGAGGGCAAACAGGCCCATTGTCAACGCCTCAACGGCAGGGTAGCGCCAGCTAATCTGCGCTCCACAATGGCGGCAGCGACCGCGCAGCAACAACCAGCCTAGGATGGGAATGTTCTCCGTGGGGCCCAGCGGCGTCTTGCAGCTTGGACAATGGGATCCGGGATGGAGCAGAGAAAGGCCCTGCGGCAGGCGATAGACCACCACGTTCAAGAAGCTGCCCACACAGGCCCCCAGCATCAGTACCAGCACCCAGGCCAACAGGCGCAGCTCCCAGATTCTGTTGGCGTCGGCGCTGCTCAGCCACATCATGCTCAGCCACATCATGTGAGCGTTGTGCAGTAGGGGAGAACCTCGAGCATGGCAGCCATTCCCATCGCGTCGGCAGGACGGAGTCCCTAAAGGCAGAAAAAGGAAGGATCTGCTCTGTCAGCGCCGACCTCGTGCCTCACCGCAGCGGCTCCAACTGCTGCAGCGGAATAAAAGTTTCCTGGGGCAAGAGAATGGGAAACTCGGAAAAGATCAGATCCCCTCGCAGGGTACGGCGGTGAATAACTACCCCCCGCGGAGGTTGCTCCAGCACTTCCGGTCGATACTGCAGATGAAATTGATAAATCTGGCGAGCCGCTTGAAGCAGAGCGCTGTCCATGAGCTGTTTTCCTTGCCAAATTCACAACTACCCTAACGACATTCCCATCGCGTCGGCGGGACGGAGTCTTTAGACCTTTTGGGATCCCCAAAGTTCTGTCTGCCATCCCTCAGACTTTTTTAGAACGGTTAAGGCTTCTGAAAAGCCGAGGATCCCCTGAGCCGAACACCTGCTGCTTCCCAAAAGACAAGTCACCCGCCCCCGCCAGCCTAAACTTAGGATATCGCCGCCGAGGACTTATGGGTCACCTCCGCCCACTCAATTCTCGATGTCTGTCCAGGAATGGAGGCCATAGAGCACTCTGGAGTTGTCGGCAGCCAGCCTAAGACAGTTTGACGTCAGGGCTGGGGGAGATCAAATCTGGGCCAATGCTGTAGGAGGAGCCACGGTAACTGGGTTTGGGATTGAGCTTGTCTTGAAAGCGGGTGATGATCTGGATGGTGCGCTGCACATCTGCCGGAAAGATCACCACCAGGTCTCCGGGTTCGGCTTTCTCCAGAGCGGTTTCGATGGCAGTAGCCTCATCCAAGATTTCCTGCAGACGATCCCCTGCCTTTTCCTGTTCCCAACCCTGCCGGATCAGGGCGGCCACCTCGCCTGGTTCCCGTCCTCGCCGGTCATCATCTTCTTTGACGATGGCTCGGTCGAACATGCGCGCTGCCAGGACTCCCAACTCTCGTAGGTCGCTGTTGCGCCGATCCCCAGGCCCGCCGATAACCCCAATTTTTCGTTGGCAATCCCAGCGCTCCAGGGTACTTTGAATGGCTTCGTAACCTGCTGGGTTGTGGGCATAGTCCACCAACACCTGGTAGCCCCCTACATCAAACAAGTTGAGGCGACCAGGGGTTTGGGCCACAGAACTGGTGAAGGTGCCCAGTGCCATGCGGATGTCGTCGATGGAAACCCCGTGCAGGAAGGCTGCCAAAGTAGCGGCCAGCACATTTTGGATCATGAAGCTGGCCTTGCCAGAGAGGGTGAGGGGAATTTTGGTTACATCTTCTATGCGCAGTTTCCAGCCCCGTTTCAAAATTGAGATGTGGCCCTCTTCATAGACAGCTGCTATGCCCCCGGAAGCAATGTGCTTTTGAATGAGGGGATTTTCCGGGTTCATGCTGAAATAGGCCACTGTCGCCTTGACATTGGCGGCCATGGCGGCCACCAGACCATCATCGGCATTCAAGACAGCGTAGCCCCGCTCGTGTACCGCTTCCACCAAGACGGATTTGACGCGGGCCATGTCTTCTAGGGTTTCGATATCCCCCAACCCCAGGTGATCTGAGGTTACGTTGAGCACCACGCCAATATCGCATTCCGGAAACCCCAGCCCCTCTCGCAAAATGCCGCCTCGCGCCGTTTCCAGCACCGCCACTTCTACGGTGGGATCCCTGAGCACCAGGCGGGCGCTGTGGGGGCCGGTCATGTCTCCCTTGGCAATTTGATGGTTTTGGATGTAAACGCCGTCGGTGGTGGTGAAGCCGACCCGCTTGCCGATGCCTTTGAGGATATGGGCGATCAGGCGGGTGGTGGTGGTTTTGCCGTTGGTGCCGGTGACGGCCAGGATGGGGATGCGGGTGTGGCTGCCGGGGGGAAAGAGCATGTCGATGATGGGCTCAGCCACATTGCGCGGGATCCCTTCGCTGGGGGCCAGGTGCATGCGCAAACCCGGAGAAGCGTTCACCTCGACAATGCCGCCACCGGTTTCGTTGACGGGCTGGGCAATGTCCGGGCAGATGAGGTCGATGCCCGCCACATCCAGGCCGATGATCTGGGCTGCCCGTTCGGCAATGAAGGCGTTGTAGGGATGGATGATATCGGTGCAATCGACGGCGATGCCTCCGGTGCTCAGGTTGGCGGTGGATTTGAGGGTGCAATGTTCTCCTTTGGGCAGCACCGTATCCAGGGTGTAGCCTTTGCTTTCGAGGATACGCAGGGTCATGTCATCAACGCTAATTTGGGTCAGCACGTTTTCGTGGCCAAACCCCCGCCGCGGATCCCTGTTGACTTCGTCGATCAGCTCTTGAATGGTGGAGCGGCCATCTCCCACCACATAGGCTGGGATCCGCTTGGCCACAGCCACCAGCTTGTTGTTGATCACCAGCAGTCGGTAGTCATCCCCCACCAGGTGCTTTTCCACCAACACCACATCGGAGTATTGGCTGGCGGCATCGTAGGCGATCTCGGCGGCTTCCAGGCTGGTGATGTTGACGGTGATGCCCTTGCCGTGGTTGGCGTTAAGGGGCTTGATCACCACCGGAAAGCCCCCGACATCCTCGATGGTGGCTGCCAACTCGCTGCGGCGACGCACCGTATAGCCCTTGGGCACCGGGATCCCCATGTCCTGCAGCAGTTCTTTGGTGGCCCGCTTGTCGGCGGCCAGGTCGGCGGCAATGATGCTGGTTTTTTCAGTGGTGGTGGCTTCGATGCGCTTTTGGTAGACGCCGTACCCCAGTTGCACCAGGGATCCCTTGTTGAGGCGCAGATAGGGGATCCCGCGCAGGGCGGCCTCGTCCAGCAAAGCTTGGGTGCTGGGGCCGAAGCGGACGTTCTCTCGGATCTCTCGCAACTCTTGAATGTCCAGTTCTAGGTCGCGGCGGTAGTCTTCTCCATCCACCAAAGCCTGACAGAGGTAGACTGCAGCTTTGGCCGCAAAGCGCCCGGCCTCTGCCTCTTGATACTCGAACACGACGTTGTAGGTGCCGGGGGTGGAGGTTTCGCGGGTGCGGCCAAAATCCACTTTCATGCCGGCCAGAGTCTGCAGTTCCAAGGCCACATGCTCCACCACATGGCCCATGAGGGTGCCCTCTTCCACCCGTTGCAAGAATCCCCCATAGCAGCCGCGGGAGCACTGGTGTTCCCACAGTCCCGGCAACAGGGCCTCCAACCTTTCTTTGAAACCCGGGATGGTGTTGGTGGGTCGCTCCTGCAAGTCTTCCAGATCAAGCCGCATTTGAATCAGCTTATGACGACGGATGCTCCAGTAGTTGGGGCCACTGAGAACGCGGATGGATCGGATGCGCATAGGGTCTAGGGGAAACAGCGGGGAAGGGGACAGATAACTTAGGGTCGTTTTAGGGTCGTTTTCAGGATGCCGGCGCAGGAAACTGCCAAGGACTACATCCCGCTGGCGCGACCAGCCCTAATCTACACTCCCTTTGCCAAGGTCGAGAAAGAGTATCCTTTAATACAATTCTTTCGGTACAATTCTTTCGGCAGGCGAGCAAGGTTAAGACAACGCAATGGATCCCGCTTGACCGCATCGGTACAGTGGGGGGCAGACGGGTCTGCGGCACATGGAAAGAACCTATCTGCTGGGGTTGGGCTGGATCTTGGGCCTGCTGGTGCGGGCTTGGCCCCAGGCTGCCGGGTGGGGCTGGGGGATCCTGCTGGGATTGGGGCTGGCGGGATCCCTGCTGTGTCGGCGGCGACTGCGTTTGGCCCGCACTTGGCTGGCGATGGGGCTGGTGGGGTGTCTGGCTTGGGGTTACCTGGGTTGGCGGCAGCCTTTTCCCGGCCCGACGGATATCAGTCTGTTGGCCCCCCAGCAGCAGATGAACTTGGTGGGCACCGTCCTCTCGGAACCTCGTCCCACCCGCAGCGAACGGCTGCAATTTTGGCTGAGAGCAGAGCAGGTGCTCAACGCCGACTCCACGACCCGCCAGGTCAGCGGCAAGCTCTACGTCACCACCGGCCCTGAGGCCCTCCAGAACAAGGATCTCCACCCCAACCAACGGGTGCGCCTGACGGGATCCCTGTACCTTCCCAGTCCGGCCTTGAACCCGGGCAGCTTTGATTTTCAAGCCTACCTGCAGCGCCAGGGGGCTTTTGCCGGCTTCAGCGCCCGTGAGGTGATCCTGCAGCCGGGGGGAAGAGGTTGGGGGGGCTGGGTGTTGCGGCGGCGGGTGCGGGAAGCGTTCATCGCCGGGCTAGGAGAGCGGCAGGGAAATCTGTTGGCTTCCTTGGTGCTGGGATCCCGGGCCGCCCAATTGGATTTCGACTTGCAGGATGCCTTACGGGAAATCGGCATGGCCCATGCGCTGGCCGCCTCTGGGTTTCATGTGTCGCTGTTGGTGGGGGTGGTGTTTGTCCTAACACGGCGGCTGGCGGTGCGCCTGCAGCAGGGGATCATCCTGGCGGTGCTGGGGCTTTATATCGCCCTCACGGGGTTCAGCCCTTCGGTGTTGCGGGCAGCACTGATGGGGGCAGCAGCCATGGTGGTGCTGACGGAGCCGCGCCTGGAAGGAAAGGTGAAGCTCAATCCCCTGGGGACGCTACTGGTGGCGGCAGTTTTGCTCTTAATCTACGAGCCGCTGTGGATTACAGACCTGGAGTTTCAGCTCAGCTTCGCCGCCACCCTGGGCCTGCTGGTGGGGACAGCTCCCATCGTTTCCCGCTTGGACTTTTTGCCTCCGGCTGTGGCCACCGCCTTGGCCGTTCCGCTGGCAGCCCAGATCTGGACTTTGCCGCTGCAGGTGGCCATCTTTGGCCGCATCCCCACGTATTCACTGCTGGCCAACCCCCTGCTGATGATCCTGTTGCTGCCGCTGCTGGTGGCGGGGTTCGGGGTGGCCTTTGTGGCTTTACTCTCTCCAGGGCTGGGATCCCTGCTGGCCCGGCCCTTGACGTTTTTGATCATGCCTTTAATCAACTGGGTGAACTGGATGGCCAGCTGGCCTCTGAGTTCCTACTACACAGGCCGGGTCTCCCTGCTCCAGTGCCTGCTCCTCTACGGGGCGCTGGTGGCCCTAACCTTTTGGCCACGGTGGCGACAGGCTTTCCGCTGGCAGGGCACAGCCCTGATCATGGCCGCCATCCTCCTGGGTCCAAGGATGTGGCCGGGGCCGCCGGTCCAAATTACCGCCCTGGCCAGTGGACGAATTCCCATCCTGGCCATTCAAGCGGAAGGGCGCCACCTCTTGCTCAACAGCGGGGATCCCCGTTTGGCAGAACGCACGGTGTTGCCCTTTTTGCGGCAGCGGGGCCTGCGCCGTCTGGACGGGGCGGTGGCCATGACCTCCGCCGGCTCTGCCAATGGCGGCTGGGAGATCCTGCTGTCGGCTTTCTCCAAAGGAGTACGTCCCGCCAACGCGATTGGGCAATTCTGGGATGGGGGAGGGGCCAATGCGGCTTCCGAAAGTTACCTGCGCTCCCTCAGTGCTGTGCAAGCTGCCGGGATCCCCTATCGAGTGTTGCAGCCTGCCGACCGGATCCCGGTGTCGCAGCGGTTGAGCCTACAGGCCATCCACACCAACCCCCTGGTGTTGACTTTAGAAACAGAGGGATCCCATTGGCTGCTGCTGGGCTCTGCCGGCACCCATGTGCAAGCCGAGCTAACCGGATCCCCGCTGATGCCGGCCCAGATCGACTGGCTGTGGTGGGACGGGGGATCCCTGATTTTGGATCTCCTGGAGCGCTTTCAGGTGCAGGCGGGCATCAGCTCTGGCTCTGTCGGCGAGACGGTGGTCACCTGGTTCCGGCAGAAACAACGACCCCTCTACGTAGCCGATCGGTCTGGAGCGGTAAGCTGGTCGCGGCGGGGAGTGCAAACCTTGAGGTCACAATTGGATTGAGCAGCGCTGTAGTCTGGGGTACAAACTCAGTAGAATTCGAGCAAAAAAGCTTGCAGCTTCCCAAACAAAGTGGGAGAGAGGCTAGCAGGGCAAGGCGGCGGGGGATGTCTTAGACATGTTCAGCTAGAAATCGCAGGAGCCCCGCACTGTACCCGTAGGGTCACTGCCGGAAGGAATGCGCTTTGATGAAGTACAATGAACTTATGAGCCAAGTCCTGACCATATCCTGTAAGCTCAAGGTGTTCCCGTCACAAGCCGCCAAATTGGACGCGACGATGGAGGCTTTTGGCCAAGCCTTGAACTGGGTCAACCAGAACACGCCGGAGAAGATCGTCAACGCGGTCAAGCTGCAATCCCTTTGCTACTACGAGATTCGAGCCCGGTTTGGCTTGTCCAGTAACTTGGCTCAACAGGTGTGCAGACGGGTAGCGGGTTCCCGCAAAGTGGCTAAGCAGAAAAAGCGTCCCGTCAAGGAGTTTAAGAGCGGCTTTGTTACCTACGACGCTCGCATCTTTTCGTTCCGTCAAAAAGACTGGACGGTGTCGCTGGCCACGGTGGAAGGGAGAGAACGCTTTGAACTGGCCATTGGCAACTACCAGCGTGGGATGCTGGCTGGTTCCAACCCAAAAGCTGCCACGCTGATCAAGCGCAAAGATGGCTCCTACTACATCCAGATTTGCGTAGAGGAAAAAACACCCAAACAACAAGATACCGACAAGGTGATCGGGGTGGACTTGGGAAGGACAGATATTGCCCATACGTCAGAGGGGGACAACTGGAATGGACAGCAGTTGAACAGAGTCCGAGACCACTACTCCCGGTTGAGGGCGGTACTCCAACGCAAAGCCAGTAAGGGCACACGCAGTTCGCGGCGCAGATGCAGAGAACTGTTGCAACGGCTGTCTGGCAAGGAGAGGCGCTTTCAGGCGTGGGTCAATCATCGCATCTCCAAAGCTATTGTCTCTAGGGCAAAAGCTACCAACAGCGCTATCGCTCTGGAAGACCTGACAGGGATCCGGGAAAGAGTCAATCAACAGCCGCGCAACAAGGCCGAACGGCGCAGAACCAACAGTTGGGCGTTCTACCAACTACGTCAGTTTCTGGAATACAAGGCGAGGGTTGCAGGGGTTCCTCTGATTCTTGTGCCGCCCGCCCACACGTCGCAGACCTGCCACCGGTGTTTGCACATCCATCCCGACCCTGCGCAATCCTATCGCAGTGGGAAGAAGTTTAAGTGTGGGCACTGTGGATGGGAAGGAGATGCGGACTTGAATGGTGCAAACGTAATTGCGCTCTTGGGGGCTGCCGTAAACCAGCCTGGAGGTCCGGGCTTGTTTTGTTCTCTGGTAGAGCAGAGCAGGCCCAGGGCTACTGAAAGCCCGCTCCGTACCGCTTAGCGGTCGGAGCCGGGTAGTTTACAGTAGCTACAGAGGAATAGCTACAGAAGCCGATCCCGCATTCGTCCACAGAGGGTACCCCTACACCTGCAGCGGTTCCCTGGGACAAGCGGGCAGTTGCCAGCACATCTCCAGCCAGCTTTTTAGCTCCTCAGGTTGGCCCATGAGGCTCATTTCCACCAGCAGAATGGCGGCTCGGTCGGCGGCTCCTTTGGATCCCAGACGAATCAAGGCAGACAGGCTTTCTTCCCGCCAGCAGACGGATACCCCCTGCCGGATCAAGGCCCGGGCGGCAACGGGGATGCACGAGAGTGGCACTTGGATGTCCCGCCGCTCGTAATCGGGAATGGACAGCATGAACGGCAACCCAAATCTTCATTATGTCTTAATCTTCTTCCCTTTTCGCCTGTCCGTCACGGGTCTTTGCAAAGTATGAAGTAATCTTTTGTAAACTTTGTAGAGAACTCGACATCGTTGCGAATAGTGGGAGATAAAGACAGGGATCCCTGTAGAAGGCTTAAAAGATAGCGGCGATTTCTCAGCCTCATTTCCCCACAGCTGCGAGAATAGCTGCATGCGCAGGAGATGGGGAGATGCGAGCAGAAGGTTGGGAAAGGCGAGTTGGTCGCTGGTTGCCCAAGGCCACCCTTGCCGGAGCCGTATTGATCCTAGTGGCGATGGGCAGGCCGCTGCGACTGGTGGGCAATGGAGAAAATATGGTGGTGTTCACCTGGAGAGGGGGGGTAAGGCCGGTGGCTTTGCAGCCTGGTCTCCATTGGGTGCCGCCTTTTGTCTCGCGCACGGTTACCTTCGATGTAAAAACGCAGGCCCTCACCTGGAAGGACAACGACCCGACTGCCTACGCGCCGCGGCTGGTGGCCCTTTCTCAGGATGGGCAGCAGATTGCGGCTGAGGCGACGCTGCAGTTTCGCATTGTGGACGCCCCCAAGGTCTATACGCAACTGGGGGAAAATTACCTGGATCGCATCGCCCCCATCGTCCGGTCGGTCATCCTGAACGAGACCAGCGGCTTTTCTGCCCAGGCTCTGTATTCTACCGAGCGTCCGCTGCTCCAGGGCCAAATCCGCGAACGGGTGGCTCTTCTGCTGAAGGAATACGGCATCGAGGTTTTGGATTTTCTGCTGCGGGATGTGGATTTCGATCCTGATTTCGTAGCGGCCATTGAGGCAAAAACCATTGCTGAAAATCAACTGGCGCAAAAGCAATTTGAGATCGAGCAGGCCCGCCAAGATGCCCGCGCTATCATTTCTCAAGCGGAGGCGGAAGCCGGTCAATTGCGAGCCAAAGCACAGGCCCTCACTCAAAATCCGCAGTATCTAGAGGTGGTGAAAGCTGCGGTACTGGGATCCCGCCTGGAAACTTTGATCACCAAATAACTCAACAGGAAATCAATCCTTTTAGCCTGTCCCCAATTTCCTCAGCTCTTCTCACCGACCCTAAAACGGGAGCAGCCGCCATGTATCCAACAGGAGAAGCACCCCAAAGCAGAGTGGGTTGGTTAACCGCGGGAGGGATCGCCGTCTTGGCGGCCCTGGGAGTGCTCCGCGCCTGCCTGTACGTCACTTTGCCCGGACATGCCACTGTAGTGTTCAATACCTTTTCCGGGCTGCAAAAGGGGCGGGTAGAATTGCCGGGGGTCATCTTCCGGATCCCAGGGATCGAAACGCCGATCACCTACACCGTGCTCACCCGCGTTTGGGAGTTTACCAACGACCCTGCCTCGGCCAATGCCATCAGCAACGCCATCACCGTGAACACCGCCGATGGGCAAGCCTTTGCCATCGATGTGGCCATTGCCCTCAAGCCCAACCTCGCCACTTTGGACGAGCTGCACGCCAACATCGGCGAGAACTATCTTTCCACGGTGGTGGTGCCGGTGGTGCGCTCCAAAATCCGGGATATCTCCGCCTCTTTCGATTCGGAAGACTTTTACCGGAAAAGCCAGCGGGCTGCCATCGAACAACGAGCGCTGGACTTGATTCGCCAAGAGATGCCTACTGTCAACCGCGATGGCCAAACCCTGCCTCTGGTGCAGGTGGAGGGCCTGTTTCTGGGCAACCCCGATTTCCCACAAGCCTTAAGAGACTCGATTGAACGCAAACAGGTGGCCTCGATTACAGCACAGACGGCGGCAGTACGGGCGCAGATCCAGGAAAAAGAGACGGAGCGACTGTTAATCCTGGCGGCGGCCAACCAGCGGGCCATTGAGCTGAAAGGACAAGCGGCAGCGCAGAACGCGCAACTGGCGGATCTGCTGTTCTACGAGAAGCTGCAAGAGCGCATCCAAAACCCGACGGGCTCGCTGCCCCCTTTGCGCATCATCCGCGTCGAGGGAGATGCCACCGTGTTTCTCAATGTGGATCCCCATCAGGCAGCCTTACAAAGAGCGCAGTAGGTTCAGCAAAGTTGCGGAGTACAGACTTAAAAGTCTGAGTATAAAGTGTGTCCAGATGTGAAGGCGAAGGGATGTCATTCGAGTTCGTTGACATCCTACCGCCAGGGGTCTGGGCTGGGATCCCTCGTAGAGTTGCGCCGAATCCAACTCAGGGGGAAAGCTCGTACTCGATGCAAGACTAGATTTTGGCCGCCATGAACTCCCGCCTGACTCACACCCCCTTTCCCCGTCTAAACCCGAAGCTGGCGGAGGCGGATCATGTTTTGGTGGTGGACGATCAGGCCAGCAGCCGCCTCTACATCGGTGAGCTGTTGCGGTCGGCCCACTTCCGCGTGAGCGAGGCCACCAACGGCGAAGAGGCTTTGGAGGCTGTGGAGCGGCTTCGGCCAGACTTGGTGCTGTTGGATGTGCTGATGCCGAACATGAGCGGGTTCGATGTCTGCCGGCAACTGAAGGCCAATGAGCTGACCCGCCTGATCCCCGTTGTGCTGATCACTGCCCTGACCGACCGCTCCAATCGCCTGATGGGGATGCAGGTGGGGGCCGACGACATTTTGACCAAGCCCTTCGATCACGTGGAGCTGCTGGCGCGGGTACGCTCATCCATCCACCAAAAGCGCTTGAACGAAGATCTGGATCACGCCGCCAAGGTGTTGTTTGCCATTGCCCGCGCCGTGGAAAGTCGGGATCCCATCACGGGTGACCATTGCGAACGCTTGGTGGCCATGGGGGAACAGTTTGGCCGTTACTTGGGGCTGTCTCGTCAACAGATCAAGGCCCTGCGCTGGGGCGGCTACCTGCACGACATCGGCAAAGTCGGGATCCCGGATGCGATTTTGTGCAAGCAGGGCAAGCATACCCCGGAAGAATGGGAGATCATGAAATCCCACGTCTTGATTGGCGAAGACATTTGTCGGGGCTTGCGCACCATGCAGGATGTGCTGCCGATCATCCGCCACCACCACGAGCGTTGGGATGGCAGCGGCTACCCGGATGGGCTGGCAGGCGAAGAGATTCCCCTGTTGGCCCGCGTCTTTCAGGTGATCGACATTTTCGACGCTCTGACCTCTCCTCGCCCCTACAAACCCGCCCTGACCGCCGAACAGGCCCTGGAAGTGCTGCGGGAGGAAACCCGCAAGGGCTGGCGGGATCCGAACTTGGTGCGTGAGTTTTGTGACTTTATGTTTGTTACGGCCTTTAATTTGCTGGAGGCGGGATAGGGGCTAGGGTTCCGGGCCAGGCTGGACAGGCAGCTTTTGGGGTTTGGGCGACGACAACTACTCCGGCCACCGGGATCCCGGCAGCGGCCAATACCTGCTGGGCGGCTTGCACAGTAGAGCCGGTGGTGTAGATGTCATCCACCAGCAACACCGGTGTGGCCGGAACTTGTTTCAGGGCAAAGGCCCCGGCCAAGTTGTGCTGTCGTTGCAGCGGGTTGAGCTCATATTGAGCCGCTGTGGCCCGCACCCGCACCAGAGCCTCAGGCCAATGTCTCAGACCTGTCCGCTGGCAAAAGGCTTGGCTGATCAAGGCGGCTTGGTTGTAGCCCCGTTGCCGCAGGCGCTCCGCATGAAGCGGGATGGGCACCACCGTATAGTCCAAGCCATAGGCCCTACGGGAGCCTGAAGACGGCTGTCGGCTTTCCACCCAGCGGGATCCCAGCCATTCTCCCAAAATCGAGCCAATGCGCCGTTGTCCTTCGTACTTCAGGCAATAGATGGCCCTGCGCAGCGCCCCCCGGTGGATCCCCCAGGCGTAAAGTGGCCAAGGCGAGGTGGTGACTGGCCAAGTGGCAAGGCGCTCCGCCTGCAACCGCCTTTGACAGTCTTGACAGAACACGGCCTTGGCAGGGCGCCGGCAAAGCGGACATGGAGGCACAATCCACCAATCTAACCAGCCCATCGTCTGCTAGGGATCCTTTCTGGTGTGCAGAGTCTCCTAAAAAGCTGAGGCAAGGGGGGAACGAGGCCGAAATTCAGACTCGGCCAGGCTAACAGCCCAGCAGTCCATCCCCAAGTTGACGCTGGGATCCCGCCTTGCTAGGATTCAATATCGCCGGATAATTCAACCGGATAATTTTAAGCCGTGACCTTCTCTGCCAGCCCATGCCCACCATTCAGCAACTGATCCGCGAGGAGCGCAGTGTTGCCGCTCGCAAAACCAAGTCCCCTGCTCTGAAGGCTTGTCCACAGCGGCGGGGGGTTTGCACCCGAGTGTACACGACAACGCCCAAAAAGCCCAACTCGGCCCTGAGAAAAGTGGCTCGCGTTCGCCTCACTTCCGGCTTTGAGGTCACCGCTTACATTCCCGGCATCGGCCACAACCTACAAGAGCACTCTGTGGTCATGATTCGCGGTGGGCGGGTTAAGGATTTGCCCGGCGTGCGTTACCACATTATCCGGGGCACCCTCGACGCTGCAGGGGTCAAAGACCGCAAACAAGGCCGCTCCAAATACGGGGCGAAACGGCCCAAGCCGGGCCAAGCTCCAGCCGCCGCTGGCAAGAAAAAATAGCTTTGCCCTCACCCTCAACCCTCCATATCCCACTCGTCATCTTTCTTTCTGCCATCCCCATCTGAACAAGCAACCCAGCTCCTATGTCTCGCCGCAACCGTGCCCCTCGTCGTGATGTGCCCCCGGATCCCAAGTATGGGAGCCGTCTGGTTACCATGCTGATCCGCAAGTTGATGATGAGGGGTAAGGCATCCCTGGCTGCCAGGATCCTCTATGAAGCTCTGGACATTGTGCGGGAGCGCACTGGCCAAGACCCACTGCCCTTGCTGGAAAATGCTGTTCGCAACGCCACCCCACTGGTGGAGGTGAAAGCCCGCCGGGTGGGCGGAGCCACTTATCAGGTGCCTGTGGAGGTGAGAGGAGAGCGGGGCACTTCCCTAGCGCTGCGCTGGTTGGTGACCTTTTCGCGCACTCGTCCAGGTCGCACCATGGCCGCCAAGTTGGCCAATGAGCTGATCGATGCAGCCAACGAAACCGGCAGCGCCATTCGGCGGCGAGAAGAGGTGCATCGCATGGCCGAGGCCAACAAGGCCTTTGCCCACTACCGCTACTGAACTAGCCTGGCGGAGCAGTGGAGACTTTTGGGATCCCTGTTCTGCCCAGCCCGAGTTCCAGCGAGGTGGAGAAAAATCGGCAAAAAAGATTAGAATTGTAAAGGATTTTTTAGTTTGCCCAAGTCGCAGGGCGACGAGGATTGGGAGGTTGACGTGGCACGCACAGTTCCCCTAGAACGAGTCCGAAACATCGGCATCGCGGCTCACATCGATGCTGGCAAGACCACGACCACAGAGCGGATTCTCTTCTACTCCGGTCTGGTGCACAAAATTGGCGAAGTTCACGACGGAACTGCGGTCACCGATTGGATGGCCCAGGAGCGGGAGCGGGGCATCACCATCACCGCTGCGGCCATCACCACCCGTTGGACTAAGCGGGATCCCGCAAATCCTTCCCAGCCCCTCTCCGGCGCACCGGAGTACACCATCAACATCATCGATACTCCTGGGCACGTCGATTTCACCATTGAAGTTGAGCGCTCCATGCGGGTGCTGGATGGGGTGATCGCCGTCTTTGACTCGGTGGGCGGCGTGCAGCCTCAGTCTGAGACCGTCTGGCGGCAAGCCAATCGTTACAATGTGCCCCGCATTGCCTTCGTCAACAAAATGGATCGCATGGGGGCCAATTTCCTCAAGGTTTACAACCAGATCCGGGAGCGCCTCAAGGCCAATGCTGTGCCCATCCAACTGCCCATCGGTGCCGAAGACGGGTTTTGCGGCATTGTTGACTTGGTGCGGATGCAAGCCCGCATTTATATGGATGAGATCGGCAAAGACATTCGTCCGGCCCCCATCCCTGAGGAGATGAAAGATCTCGTGGCAGAGTATCGGGCCAAGCTGGTGGAAGCAGTGGCCGAGACGGACGAAGCTCTGATGGAAAAGTACTTCGCCGAAGAAGATCTGAGCGAAGCCGACTTGATGGCGGGTCTGCGCAAAGGCACGATCAGCGGCCAAATTGTGCCCATGCTGTGTGGCTCTGCCTTCAAGAACAAGGGAGTCCAGATGCTGCTGGATGCAGTGGTGGATTACCTGCCCTCGCCTGTGGATATTCCGGCCATCAAGGGGGTGCTGCCAGATGGCTCAGAAGTGTCCCGCCGTGCCAGCGACGATGAGCCCTTCTCCGCCCTGGCCTTCAAGTTGATGAGTGATAAGTACGGGGATCTCACCTTTATTCGCGTCTACTCGGGGGTGTTGACCAAAGGTACTTATGTGCTCAACTCCACCAAGAACAAGAAGGAGCGAATTTCGCGGTTGGTGGTGCTGAAGGCCGATGAACGCTTGGACGTGGATGAGCTGCGGGCAGGAGATCTGGGAGCTGTGGTGGGCCTCAAGGACACCACTACTGGGGACACCCTCTGCGACGAAAATGCGCCGGTGATCCTGGAGTCACTGTTCATCCCAGAGCCGGTGATCTCAGTAGCGGTAGAACCCAAAACCAAAGCCGATATCGATAAGCTCTCCAAGGCCCTGCAGGCCCTGGCCAAGGAGGATCCCACCTTCCGCGTGTCTGTGGATCCCGAGACCAATCAAACCATTATCTCTGGGATGGGCGAGCTGCACCTGGAGATCTTGGTGGATCGGATGCTGCGGGAGTTCAACGTAGAAGCCAATGTTGGCAACCCACAGGTGGCCTACCGCGAAACCATTCGCAAGCCGGTCAGCCGCGTGGAAGGCAAGTTTGTTCGCCAGAGCGGTGGCCGTGGCCAGTACGGCCATGTGGTGATCGACCTAGAGCCGGCGGAGCCGGGTACAGGGTTTGAGTTTGTTTCCAAAATTGTGGGTGGCGTTGTGCCCAAAGAATACATTGGGCCAGCCGAGCAAGGGATCCGAGAAGCCTGCGAATCCGGTGTGCTGGCGGGCTATCCCCTGATTGACATCCGCGCCACCCTGGTGGATGGCTCCTACCACGAGGTGGACTCCAGCGAAATGGCCTTCAAGATCGCCGGTTCGATGGCTCTGAAGGAGGCCGCTCGCAGGGCAAGCCCTACCCTGCTGGAGCCGATGATGAAGGTCGAGGTGGAAGTCCCTGAAGCCTTTGTGGGAGATGTCATCGGGGACATCAACGCCCGCCGCGGCCAGATGGAGGGGATGAATACAGAAGGCGGCATTACCAAAGTCAATGCCAAAGTTCCCTTGGCGGAGATGTTTGGCTATGCCACCGACATTCGCTCCAAAACCCAGGGTCGAGGCACCTTCACGATGGAGTTCAGCCACTACGAGGAAGTTCCTCGCAGTATCGCCGAAGCCATCATTGCCAAAAATAAAGGAAATGAGTAGCTGACTGAAACCAAAAAGGAAGTGACGATTCATGGCACGCGCTAAGTTTGAACGCACCAAACCCCATGTCAACGTTGGCACCATCGGCCATGTTGACCACGGCAAGACCACCCTGACGGCTGCCATCACCACCACCTTGGCCGCTTTGGGCCAGGCCACAGCCAAGCGGTACGATGAAATCGACGCAGCGCCAGAGGAAAAAGCTCGCGGCATTACCATCAACACCGCCCACGTCGAGTATCAGACTGCCAACCGTCACTACGCCCACGTGGATTGTCCCGGCCACGCCGACTACGTGAAGAACATGATCACAGGCGCGGCTCAGATGGATGGGGCCATCTTGGTGGTGTCTGCAGCTGATGGTCCCATGCCCCAAACACGGGAGCACATCCTGTTGGCCCGTCAGGTAGGGGTGCCCAGCTTGGTGGTCTTTCTGAACAAGGCAGACATGGTGGACGATCCAGAGCTGCTGGAGTTGGTGGAGCTGGAAGTGCGGGAGCTTCTCTCCAAATACGACTTCCCCGGCGACGACGTTCCCATCATCAGAGGATCGGCGCTGAAAGCCCTAGAAAGAATGACCGCCAACCCCAAAACCCAGCGGGGCGAAGATCCTTGGGTGGACAAAATTTATGAGCTGATGGATGCGGTGGACTCCTACATTCCCACGCCTGAGCGGGATGTGGACAAGCCCTTCCTGATGGCTGTGGAGGATGTCTTCTCGATTACTGGTCGGGGCACGGTGGCCACGGGCCGGATCGAGCGGGGTCGCATCAAGGTGGGCGAAACGGTGGAACTGGTGGGCCTGCGAGAAACTCGCTCTACCACCGTTACCGGCCTGGAGATGTTCCAGAAAACCCTCGACGAAGGGATCGCCGGCGACAACGTTGGTGTGCTGTTGCGGGGCATTCAGAAGAACGAAGTGGAGCGCGGCATGGTGCTGGCCAAGCCCAAGACCATTACTCCTCACACCAGCTTCGAGTCTGAGGTGTATGTCCTCAAGAAAGAAGAAGGAGGTCGCCACACGCCGTTCTTCGCCGGCTATCGTCCCCAATTCTACGTGCGCACCACCGATGTAACCGGCACCATCTCTTCCTTCACGGCTGATGACGGATCCCAGCCGGAGATGGTGATGCCTGGTGACCGCGTTAAGATGACGGTGGAGCTGATCCAGCCCATCGCCATTGAGCAGGGGATGCGCTTTGCCATTCGCGAGGGTGGCCGTACCGTCGGAGCGGGTGTTGTCTCCAAGATCCTGAAGTAAGAGCTGCTTTTTCTCGGCAGGGATTGAGTGCTGGCGGCCCCAGACCAACTCAGTTGCGATAGTGGCGCGGAGCACTTTCCCTGCCAGCTTTTTTGAGTCCCCCTTTTTCTGGATTGCTCTCCGGCCATGCCTACCTTGACTCAACAGAAAATTCGTATCCGCCTGAAGGCTTACGATCATCGGCTGCTGGATACTTCCTGCGACAAAATCGTGGATACGGCTCGTCGTACCGACGCCGTGCCGGTTGGCCCGATTCCTTTGCCTACTCGGCGCCGCATCTACTGTGTGCTGCGTTCCCCCCACATCGACAAGGACTCGCGGGAACATTTTGAAACCCGCACCCACCGGCGCATTATCGACATCTATTCCCCCTCTTCCAAAACCATCGATGCTCTCATGAAGCTGGATCTGCCGGCAGGAGTAGATATTGAGGTGAAGCTGTGATGGATCTGCAGGGATCCCTCTCCTTCCCAGTTGTTGCGTAGAGCTTGGATGAGGGTGGCAGCGGGTGACGACATCGGTTGATCCAGTTGACCACGATAGCAGTGGGGAGGACTTTCAGGAGTTGACAGCTCCAGAAGCGGCTACATCCCCCATTCCGGTTTTGGTGGTGGGGGCCTTGGGCAAAATGGGGCGAGAGGTGGTGCGAGCCGTTGCCCAGACGCCCGACATGAGGTTGGTGGGGGCGGTGGCCCGCTCGCAATTGGGCTTGGACATTGGCGAGGTGCTGGGCCTGGGATCCCTGGGGGTGGAGATTACCGATGACTTGTCGGGGCAGTTGCTGAGGTTGTCGCAGCGGAGCAACCGCGGCGTGATGGTGGATTTTACCCATCCTCGGTCGGCCTTTGAACATGTTCGCTCGGCCATTGCCTTTGGCGTACGCCCGGTGGTGGGGACGACGGGCCTGACGCCGGAGCAGGTGGAGCGGCTGCGGGATCTGGCGGACAAGTCGGGTGTGGGCTGTTTAATCGCGCCCAATTTTGCCATCGGCATGATTTTGCTGCAGCAGATGGCCCTGCAGGCGGCGCAGTATTTTGACCACGTTGAGATCATCGAGCTGCACCACAACCGCAAAGCGGATGCCCCCAGCGGCACGGCTCTACAGACGGCACAACGGCTGGGACAATTGGGCAAAACCTTTAATCCGCCCGTTCGCGACAGCGGGACGGAGTCCTCAGTGGAAGAAAAAGAGCTGATCCCCGGTGCGCGGGGAGGGCTCTCTGGCCCCAACATTCCCATTCACAGCGTTCGTCTGCCGGGGTTGATCGCCCACCAGGAGGTCATTTTTGGTGGGATGGGGCAAACCCTCACGTTGAGACACGACACCACGGATCGGATAGCTTTTATGCCGGGGGTGATCCTGGGGATCCGCAAGGTGCTGCAGCTCAAAGGTTTGGTCTACGGGCTGGAGCAGGTCTTGAGCTAGTGGGTCAGGGGAGGGATCCCGGCCTCATCCAGAATGCGGGGGATGAGGTGCTCGGCTTTGACGGCCATCAGATGCACCCCATGGCAGATCTGGCGGGCCTGACGCACCTGTTCGGCGGCAATGCGGATCCCTTCTTCGAGGGGGTGGGCGGCGTTGGCCAGCCGCCGGATGATCCCGTCTGGGATCTGCACCCCTGGCAGGTTGCGGTTGATAAACTCGGCATTTTTGGCCGATTTGAGCAAAAAGATGCCGGCCAAAATGGGCTTGCCGGCGGGACGGCCCAACTTATCCATGAAGCGCTCCAGTTGCTCAAAGTCGGTAACCATCTGGCTTTGGAAAAATTGGGCCCCGTTTTCCAGCTTGCGGTGGAAGCGCCGCTCCAGGCCGGAAAAGCTGCCCGATTGGGGTTCTACCGCTGCCCCTGCCAACAGATGCGTGCCCCCATCCGGGAGAGGTTTGCCATTGCAATCTAGGCCGTTGTTCAGCCGTTGGATAAGCTGCAGCAGGCGCACCGATTCCAGATCGAACACGGCGCGGGCATCGGGGCAATCGCCGATGTGGATGGGATCCCCGGTGAGGGCCAACACATTGCGCAGGCCGAGAGCTGAGGCCCCCAACAGATCCCCTTGCAGGGCCAGACGGTTGCGATCCCGACAGGCCAACTGCAGGATCGGTTCAACACCCGCCTGATGCAACAGCACCGAGGCCGCCAACGGGCTCATGCGGGCCATGGCTCGGTTGGAGTCCGTGATGTTGATGGCATGCACCCGCCCCTTGAGCTGCTGGGCCAAAGACAGCAGGGTGCTGGTGTCGGATCCCTTGGGGGGGGTGATCTCGGCGGTGAGCAGAAATTCCCCCCGCTGGATGGCCTGGGCGAAGCGGGACAGGGGAGGTGATGAGGGGATCAGGGCCACAATTCCTGAAGGAAAGGTAAAACGGCTGGCTTATTATCGACTTTTCCAGGAGGTTTTTCCAGACAGGTCGTCCTTTCTCAGAGCTTGGGCGAGGGAAGGGGGCTGGGCGGGGGCTGCACCCGCATTTCCCCCAGCCATATCTTGGGATCCCCCTGTTGCAGATGCTGCCGCCAATCTTGTGCGGCTGCAGGAGGGATCCCGTCCGGGCTTAAAGTCCAGCTCCAGCCGATCACCTGAGGCCAGCGCTGCGCCTCCAGACCTTCCAGCAGCGGTTGAGAGGCTTCCGAGCCCAGGGCTGGCCCGCGGATCACCACAGGCACTTCCGGGTTGAGGGCCTCAAGGCGGCGGTACAGCGGTTCAAAAGCGGCGGGATCCCCTGCTAGGCTCAGCCAGTCCATCCCAGGGAAGTTAGCCCAGGCGGACACGGCCTCTGCATCTTCTCCGTCCAGCTCCACCACCCAGAGCAAATTGGCCGGGGACTCCGTCCCGCTAACGCGAACAGAGCGCAGGGTTTGCATCAGGTGTTGGTAAGCCCGTTGTTGCAGCGAGGACTCCGTCCCACCAAGGGGCTCCCCACCGCTACCGCGAGCGCGTTCGGGATCCCCGTCGCCAACGACGACGGCCAGGATGATGGGGGTGGCAAAGCGCTGGATCCCGCGGGCCCAAGAGCGCAAGGTCTCATCGTGATCCCCATTGGCCAAGGCGGAAAGTTGGGCCGGATCCAGCCGCAGGCGCAGGTAGGGGACTGAGCCGCTTTCCCGCAGGCGACTGGCCAACTGCTGCGGAAAG
This sequence comes from Thermostichus sp. MS-CIW-40, assembly GCF_054058315.1. Classification (NCBI taxonomy): domain Bacteria; kingdom Bacillati; phylum Cyanobacteriota; class Cyanophyceae; order Thermostichales; family Thermostichaceae; genus Thermostichus; species Thermostichus sp. MS-CIW-40. Next base: position 81,586 of record NZ_JBSSAC010000003.1, on the reverse strand, counting down.
TCCTGGCGGGGATCCCAGAGGTGATCCACGGCTGCCCAGGCGGGGGGTTGACCAATGGCCTGGCGGTAGGACAAGAGCTGATCCCAAGTGGGAATGCCCGGCCAAGCAGCCCCGTGATATAGCCGGCCCGGAGGCGGCGGCAGCGGCCTACCCCGTTGAAAGGGGGCAGAGTCAGGTGGGATTGGCGAGGTGAGAACAACCTCCAGCCGCAGCGGCGGCAAGACCTCACCGGCAGGGGGATGCGGCAGGGAGAAAGGGAGGATCCAACTGCGCTCCTGGAACTGGCCTCGGATGATCTGCTGAGGGTGAAAGTCCTGGGGAGGTGGCAGCGGTTCCAGCGGGTCTTCCCCCCAGAAAGCCCGTTGGATTACCAAGCGCACCCCTGCGCCGGGGTGGATCAGAGGCGTGGTGGTATCCAGGTGAAAGCTACCCCTGAGGCGGGTGGACGTCTCATTGGGCTCAACCCGGAAGGAGAAGGTGAGCTGGTCAGATCGGTAGGTGCCTGGAGCGGGGGAAGCAGTGGGGGGCGGGGATCCCGGCAGGCTTTCGCAGTCGGTGCAGGGAAAAATGGCCTGCGGATGGAGAGAGACAGAAGCCTCGCGGGCGGATTGCAATTGCTGGGGGCTGATGACAAAGCTGGCCCAAAGATGCTTCAGACGGGGCTCCCGACCGGGCGAGATATCGGAGAAGGTTCGGCCCTCAGGAGTGGCCGTGCGGGTGCCGGCAGCCGTGCCGTCCAGAGGCACCGTGGAAACTGGGTCGCCAGCACAGCCCCCCAAAAAAACGACCGACAAGATCAGGGGCAGCGCCCAGCCGCAAGTGCTCCGCACCGCTACCGCGACCCAGGGGTCGAGTTTGCAGTTGGATGGCTGGATCATGATCTCACCTCAATACACCACTCCTGCCCGGCTACCGAAGGGAGTCGATGCCGCTCTCGTCTTGTGGACGGTGCGGTTCCCGACGGGGCACCAACGCAAACGGCCAGCAAGATCCCTTTCCCTCCGGTTGCTAGAGGGATCCTCGCCCAGAGGCACACCCTTTGAGATTGATCCCGATCACACCCGTTGCTGAACGGGAAAGGTCTCCGTCCTGCCCAGGCGAACTATCCCTGCGGCACAGTTGCGACTTCTGGGTAAATGGTCAGGATCCCTTCGTAGAGGATTTGGCCGGGCTGCACCTCCAAGCGGTCGATGCGCACGCCGGGATCCAACTGAATGGGGAAATCGGCCAGGCCGGGGATGGGGATCTCTTGGCCTTCGCTCACCCAGAGGGGATTGACCAGCCGCAACCGGTTGGGACCTTGGGCTTCTAGGCCGGTCAGCACCGTCACCGGCGCTTCCACCCCTTCGGGAGTGGTTAAGTTGGCCTGGATGCGCAGCCGACCCTGTTCCAGCGTGACCTGAGGCTGGCGGATAAGAAAAGGCACCACTTGGCCCCCAACAGGCAACTGCACCTGGGCCTGAGCCAGTTGGGCTTGGATGAGGGGAGCCTGGAGGGTGCGGTTCAGGTCTTCCTCGGTAAGGCGCAAGCTCACCTGCACCGGCACAGGGGCCAATAGCCGCAGTGGGCTCCGTCCTTGGATGGCTTCGCCCACATTGAGGCGAATATCCTGGCCCTGCAGCCGCAGATGACTGATCTGAAAGCCTTGATAGCTGAGGTTGTCTCCCGACACCTGGGCTTGAGGGATCTGCCCATTCAAAATCTGGGCGTCAGAGCCGACAATTTGCACTTGCAGGTTATCGACCCTCTGCACCTCAGAACGGATCCAAGCCGCCACCAAAGGGCTGAGGAGGGATCCGGCAATTTGGGCAAATCCGGGCCAAGGCCAAAACATGGTGGGTAGGCTGAGCAGCAGAGCAAACCCTAGCCGCTGCCCCGCTTGCGAGAGCCGTTGGCGGCGACAGGCTGCCGATTGGGCTTCGAGAGGAGACGGATCTGGAGCAGGCCGATGGCAAGACGTGAGCAGCACTGGATACCTCAGGAGCAACGACAAGCGATGGTTTCCACCCGAACTACGACCAGACTAGGGCAGGACTTCTCCGCCGAACAGAGGGATCCCCCGCACACTTGGAGAGGCTATCCATCCGTCAACTGCCACCAAAGATACCCCAGCCGCAGGTAGTGAAGCCGTAGCCAGGGCAAAGGGAAAGAGCGGGGCGGCTGGCGAAACAGAGCGCTCATCTGAGAAGGGATCCCGGCGATCTCCTGGGCCAGCATTTTGCCCGCCCACACCGCCGTGGCTACACCGCTGCCGTGATAGGCCAAGCCGTACCACAGGCTGGGATCCGCCGGCGAAGGGCCAATATGGGGGTGAAACTGCCGAGAAAGGCAGACCAGTCCATTCCAGGCGTACTCGATCTCCACCCCTTCCCAAGCAGGGAAAAGACGATAGAGCTGTCGAGTCATCCAAGTGCGCAACTGCCGTCGCTCCGTCGGGGTATCGCGGGTGCCGCCCCGCCCCCCAAACAGCAAACGCCCATCCGGCAGCAGACGGTAATAGAACAGCAGCCGCCGCATGTCGTAGAGCGGCGTCGGATTCCACCACCCTTGCGCTTTCTGCTCCTGAGGCGTTAGAGGTCGGGTGACCAGGATGTTGGACAGTGCCGGCAACAGGGATCCCGCCAGTTGGGGATACAGGGCCTCTGGGGTGTAGCCATTGGTGGCGATGACCAAGTGCCGAGCGCGCACCGTTCCTCCCGGCGTGTGGCAGCAGTGGTGGGATCCCACCTTTTCCCAGGCCGTGACCGGACTGCCGCTGTACAGTTTTGCCCCCCACCGGTGGGCTGCTTGGGCCAGCCCTTGGGTGAGCTTGAGGGGGTTGAGGCCAAACCCCACCCCGATGTGCAAAGCGCCGTGGTTCTCTTGGCTGTTGAAGCCGCGTTCCCGCAGCTCTTTGGGGTTGAGGAGCTGGGCCGGGTAGCCCGCCACCTGAGTACAGATCTGGTACTCGGCCTCTAACTCCGACCATGCCTGTGGACGATGGGCCACTGCATAGCAGCCCTGTCCCTGAGCCTCTAGGGAGAAGCCCTCGCTGGCCGCCAGCTCCTGAACGGTTTCCACTGCCTGCCATTGATCCCGGTAGTAGCGCTCTGTCTCTGCCAGGCCCACCCGCCGCACCATCTGGGTGTGGGTAAGGTGGCTCGACCCCACCCCGCAAAAGCCACCGTTGCGTCCCGAGGCCCCCCAACCCAGGGATCCCGCCTCCAGCAGACAAGCATGGATGCCGTGGTCGCGGGCCAGGTGCAAGGCCGTCGATAGCCCCGTCAATCCTCCCCCCACAATGACCACCTCCGCGCCCACCTGCGCTTGCAAAGGTGCCGGATGCCGCCAACCGGGATCTGCTATCGTGCTGTCCCAGTAGCTGCCGACCGGGCAGGCAGGATCGTAGGTGCTGGCAGGATAAAGGCCCTTTCTCATACGAGCAATGGGAAGAACATCTTGCTGGGCAACGCCGAAGTGCTCGGTACCGCTGAGGCGACCGGTCGCAGGACAAGTGCTGAAGGGGATCCCCTCACTCCTGGGCAACGCTGTCGCAACCGGCAGCAGCGGCCTCCATATCGGCAGGGGTATTGCAGTCCAGGAAGATCTCAGGAGTGTAGAGCTCCACCTCCTGTACCCGCCTGCCCAGATCCTGCAACAACCGGCGCAGGCCCAGGGTTTCTTCTCGGAGATCCAACAGCTTTTCCCGCAAGCGCCTGTCGATCAGGGTAGGGTGCCCCCGTCGCCCTCGATGCACCGGCACAGTAACCCAAGCGCGATGGCGCAGATGGTACTCCAGCAAGCTGTGGTAGATCCACGCCGGGCGGGGCTGATCCACCGCCGAAATGGCCAGCACCTGAAAATCGGCAGGGATCCCTTCCACCCCTACCCGAATGGAGTGGGTCTTGCCCAGCTCAGGAGCCGGATTGACCAGCACCTCTGCCCCTGCCAAGTGGGGTTGGGCTGCCGCCAAATGCTGGGATCCCAGCACCACCCAGGGTTGAAACCCCGCCTGTCGCCACTGGAAAATCTGATAAGACAACAGGGTTTGCCCATCTTTCCAGGGCAGAAAGGCTTTCGGCTCTCCCATCCTTGTGGAAAACCCAGCCGCCAAGATCAGCGCATGCAGCTTCGGCTCATTTGCCAAGGAGCTTCACCAGCAGAATGCCAAACAAATATAGAAACGTCACAGCCCCGGCCAAAAGGCTCTGGGTGAGGGGATCCGTCGAAGGGGTGAGAATGGCCCCCGCCACCACCGCGCCCAGAACCACGTAGCGCCAGCCCTTGAACATCTGCTCGGCAGTCACCAGACCCAATCCTCCCAGCAGCGCCTGCAAAATCGGCACCTGAAAGGCCAGGCCGGTGCTGAACAGCAGCAGCAGCACAAACTCAAAGTAGCGGTCGATGGACCAAGCCTGATCCACCACCCCTTCGCCGTAGCGGATGAAAAAGTTAAGCGCCGCCGGAATGAGGAGATAGTAGGCAAAGACCAAGCCGGCCACAAAGAGAAGGCTCGATCCCAGCACCACCGGCCCCAGCAGCTTGCGCTCCTTCACGCTCAGCCCCGGCAAGACGAAGCGGGCAATTTGGTAGAGCAAAAAGGGCGTGGCCAGCAATAACCCCGAGTAGGCCGCCACCTTCACAGAAACGAAAAAATACTCCCCCGGCGCCAGTTGCAAAAAGGTAACCCCCTGCGCGGGCACCTCCAGCAGGGCAACAATGCGATTCACCACGGCAAAGCAGGCGATGATGCAGATCGCCACCGCGATCACGCTGGCCAACAGGCGGCTGCGCAGCTCTTCCAAGTGCTCCATCAAGGTCATTTCGACCTCGTAGGGAAACTCCGGATCCCGCACCCGACCAGGCTCAGGGGCCGCCGCGGCTTGCTCCGGGGACTCGGTCTCAGAGGCAAGGGTCATGGGCCAAGGTGTAACGAAACGTTCCCCGCTATCTTAGCGCTGCCCCCTCTCCAGGGAAAAGCACTTGTCGAGCCGTATAGGGGGATGTAGCCCTGGCCTGTTAAGGGGATCTTGGGGCCTGAGCAGAGGGGACGGGGAAGGGGAGTGGCTGCAATTTCTAGCGCTTGCCCAAGCCCAGCGCCTTTTCCACCTGCTGGGCGGCATAGGCCATGGCAAAACAGCAGATGAAGTAGATTAGGCCGATAAAAAACAGCACTTCCCGCTGGGTGCCTAGCCAGTTGGGGTTAGTGAACACCACCCGCCCCGCCTGCAGCAGGTCGATGAGGCCGACAATGAACACCAGCGACGTGTCTTTGAAGAGAGTGAGGAACTCGTTCACCAGCGCCGGAACGGCTGCCCGCAGTGCCTGGGGCAAAATCACCAAAGCGGTCACTTGAAAGGGGTTCAAGCCGAGTGCCCGTGCCGCTTCTAGCTGGCCCAGAGGGATCGACTGCAGGCCGCCCCGCACGTCCTCGGCCACGTACACGGCTGTAAACAAGATGAAGGCCACCTCCGCCCTGATGATCAGGTTGACGCTGATCCCCCCCAGAAAGAAGGGCACCAACAGCCAGGCGGCAAACAGAATGGTGGTCAGAGGCACCCCCCGCACCAGCTCGATCACCAGCGTGCAGAAGATCCGGATTACCGGCAACGCCCGATTGGCCCGGCCCAACGCCAGCAACACCCCGATGGGAAAGCCGATGATCATGGCGGCTGCCGCCAAGATCAAGGTCAGCAGCAGTCCAGACAGTTGCTCAGCCCGCACTGCCGGCCAATTGGGGCCCAGGTTGCCCAGCAGCAGCTCCAGACAGAGGGGCAAGATCAAGGCCCAAACCCAGATGGAAGCCAGCCGCCAGGATTCCCGTCCGCGACTGAGGGCAATAGCGGCAAAAGTCGCTCCAGAGCAAACCGCCAGCCACCCCTGCGACTGGGTTCCCAAAGGCAGGAACGCGGCCAAGCCCATAGCAGCTCCCAAGAGAATGAGGTAGTGCAGCAGCACACCGCCCCAAGCCCCCCCCGCTACCCCCAAGGTGGCCAGCACAATTCCCAACACCGCCCACACCCGCCACAGTTGGCTGCTGGGGTAGGTGCCGCTGGCAAAGATTTTCAGGTTGGCCGGGATCACCTCCCAGCGGGCTTGGGTGAACGCCCAGTTCCAGAACAGGGAAATTGCCCAAGCCAATACCAAGGCGGAGACCAAGGTGAGCAAGGTGCTCAACCAGGAGTCAAACAGGTTGCGGCGCACCCAAGCCAGAGGACTTTGTTTCTCCCTGGGGGGGAGTACCTTTTCTTCTACAAGGGGGGAGGAGAGACTGCTGGGCATGGGTTAGCGCTCCACCAATTTGACGCGGGCATTGAGCCAGTTCATGCCGTAGGAAACCACCAGGTTAAAGGTCAGGTAGGTGGCCATGAGGATGGCGAACATCTCCACCGAGCGTCCCGACTGATTGATGATGGTGCTGCTGATGTTGAACAGATCGGAGAAGCCAACGGCAATGGCCAAGCTGGAGTTTTTGATCAGGGTGAGATACTGAGTGTTCAACGAGGGGATCATGATCCGCAGGGCCTGCGGCACAATCACCAAGCGAAAGGTTTGCAGCTCCGACAGGCCGATGGCCCGGGCCGCCTCCCACTGCCCCCGCGGTACGGCCAAAAAGGATCCCCGCACCACTTCGGCAATGTAGCAGCCGGTGTAGGTCACCAAGCCCAGCATCATGGCGGTAAACTCCGCCGAAAGCTGGATCCCACCCCGGAAGTTAAAGCGCTCCAGTACCGGGACATCCAGCCGCACCGGCGGCTCTGGGAAGAGCACCCAGCAGGCCACCGCCAGCAGCGCCACCCCCGCAGCCACCCACAGGTTCCGCTGCAGGGATCCCAGCTCGGGGCGACGGGCCAGGAGCAGCTTGCGGATCCCCCACCCAGCCGCGATTACAATGGCCAGCGCGGGAACCAGCCAGCCGCTGGGATCCAACCCGGGCAGCTTCACTCCCCGCTGGTTGATAAAGACAAGCCCGCCGATGGAGAGACTGTTGCGCACCCCCGGCAGGGTGAGGATCACCCCCTGGTACCAGAAGATCACGATCAGCAGCACCGGGACATTGCGAAAGATCTCGGTAACAACGGTGGCCAGCTGGCGGGCCAGCCAGTTGCTGGAGAGGCGAGCCATCCCCAAGACAAAGCCCATCGCCGTCGCCAACACAATGCTGACTGCCGACAGCCAGAGGGTGTTCACCGCTCCCACCGCCAGAGCCTTCAGGTAGCTCTCGGAGGGGTCGTAGGGGATCAGCCCCTCGGTGATCCCAAAGTTGGCGGAGTTGCCCAGAAAGCGAAAGCCCAAACTGATGCCCAGGCGGCGCAGGCTGGCGAGGAGATTTTGGGCGAGGATCCCGAACACCAGCAGCACGGCCACGACAAAGGCCACCTGCAGCAAGAGCTTCAGGATACGCTCATCCCGCCACCAGGGGGGGCGAAGGTGGGACTGGTCGGACAGAGAAGTCATGCGGGGCAAGCAAAAATTCAGAGCACAGCAGAGAATAGGGGATCCCTGGCCGGTACTGACCAACCGGGATCCCTAGGCCCGGATTCCGAATCAGCCGATCAGCGGAAAGGCGGCGCGTACTGGATCCCACCTTTGGTGTAGGGCTGGTTCAAGCCCCGCGGCACGCCCAAGGGGGTCAGGTGGCGGTTGAAGATCTCGCCGTAGTTGCCCACCGCCTTGATGACATTGACCACCCAATCCGGCTTCAGGCCCAGCAGCTCTCCCAGGTTGCCTTCCTGGCCCAAGAAGCGGCGAATGTCGGGATCCTCCGACTTGAGGAACTCGTCCACATTGGCGCTGGTGATCCCCTTTTCTTCTGCATAGAAGAGGGCGTAGACCGTCCAGTTCATAATGTCGGAAAAACTCTCATCTCCGTGGGGAACCAGCGGCCCCAAGGGCTCTTTGGAGATCACCTCCGGCAAGATCACGTGGTCGTCGGGAGAAGCCAAGCTGGCCCGGCGGGAGATGAGGGCGCTTTGGTCGCTGGTGATGGCATCGCAACGGCCCTCTTCGTAGGCGTTGAAAGAGGAATCATCGCCGTCGAAGGTTACTGGCGTAAAGGCAATGCCACGGGCGCGGAAGGTATCCGCCAAGTTCAGCTCGGTGGTGGTGCCGGCAATCACACAGATGGTGGCCCCGTTCAGGTCTTCCAGCTTTTCCACCCCCAGCGACTTCCGCACCATAAATCCTTGGCCGTCGTAGTAGGTGGTGGGGCCGAAGGTCACCGCCCACTCGCGATCCCGGGTGAGGGTCCAGGTGGTGTTGCGGCTAATCATATCGACCTCGCCCGACTGAATCGCAGACTGGCGATTGGCCGCCGTCAGGTAGACGTATCGAACCTTGTCCGGATCTCCAAAGAGAGCGGCAGCTACTGCCCGGCAGATGTCGATATCAAAACCCACATACTTGCCTTGGTCATCCAGGTTGCCGAATCCGGGCAGTTGGTTGTTTACCCCACAGATCAACTCGCCCCGAGCCTTGATGCGGTCGGTGAGCGGCCCCAGCTGCGCCCAAGCGGGAAGGGACTGCAGGCCCATAGACAACGCCAGTGCCCCGGCCAAGGGAGCCAATCCGTTCAAATGCTTTATCCAGTTCATAAAATTACCCCATGTCAATCCTCAAGATCTTCGTCGTCAACAGTCGTTCATACACGGCACTTCAACCGAGATACCGTGCCATTGGGTTACACTCCTGCCACACCCCACACCCCATAGAATGGTTTGCCATAGGCGCCTACGATTTTCTCAAAGCCTTACATGTCAGGGCGTAGGGAAATGTTGCAGAGGCTACGGTTGTGGCTCGGCCAGTTCTGCCATGGTACCCATGCCTGCTTTGGTGAAACTTAGGGAGTCACCCACCCATGCAAGGATCCCCGCACATAAGGTCTTCACTCTCTCCGCAAAGTGCAGCCAGCGCTGACATTATCCAATGCGAAGATGTTCACAAATGGTACGGCGATTTCCACGTCCTCAAGGGCATTACCACCCGCATCCGCCGCGGAGAGGTGGTGGTGGTCTGTGGGCCTTCAGGTTCGGGCAAGTCAACGTTTATTCGCACGTTGAACCGCTTAGAAGAACACCAGAGAGGGCGCATTGTGGTAGATGGCATTGAGCTAACCAGCGACCTGCGCAACATCGATGCCATTCGCCGCGAGGTGGGCATGGTTTTTCAACAGTTCAACCTGTTTCCCCATCTCACGGTTTTGCAAAATGTAACCCTTGGCCCAATCCACGTGAAAAAGATGAAAAAAAGTGAGGCGATAGAGCGGGCTATGGAACTGCTAAGCCGCGTGGGGATCGCCGAGCAAGCAGAAAAATACCCGGGGCAACTTTCGGGGGGGCAGCAGCAGCGGGTGGCGATTGCCCGCGCCTTGGCCATGAATCCGGCGGTGATGCTCTTCGATGAGCCCACCTCGGCCTTGGATCCAGAGATGATCAAGGAGGTGCTGGACGTGATGCGGGAGTTGGCCCGCTCGGGGATGACCATGGTGTGTGTAACCCACGAGATGGGCTTTGCCCGCGAGGTGGCGGATCGGATTATCTTCTTCGACCGCGGCAAGATCGTGGAGGAAAACACCCCCCAAGAGTTTTTCAGCAATCCGAAAGAAGAGCGCTCCCGCCTGTTTTTATCCCAGATCCTTTCCCACTAGCGAGTCCTTCAGAAGGGGGTGAGGCGTGCCAGAAAAGCCCCCTCCGGCTCTTGATAGACAATCTGCCCCTGCCAGCCGTTGGCGTGGGCACACTGCAGCAGGGTTTCCGGATCTACAAATAGCCAGGGAAAGGGATCCCCCCGCTGGCCGTTGTACTCGGCTACAAAGTTCACTACCTTGGCTTTTGCCTCGCTCCCTTCCTGCCAATCTTCTGAGCCACCTGCTTCGAGGTGGGCAGGCTCGGTCAGCTTGCCAGAGGGGCTTTCCCAGTTTTCTGATTCTCTTTCTGCCGGCAGATCCTCCAGATCCGCAGGGTTGCCGGCATCGCTCAAATCGGTGGAATCCAGGAGCAACTGGCCAGTGGGCTGAACCCAGTGGCGAGCCAGGCGCAAAAAACGCTCCAAGCCCGACAGGGATCCCGCCAAGCCGACGCCATTCATCAGCAACAGCAGCGTATCGAAGGGATCCTCCGGCCCCGGCCAGTGGAAAAGATCGGCGGCAATGCGGCAACGCACCCCCCGCTCTGCCATGATCTGCAACGCCACCGGGGAGCGATCCAAGGCAGCCACGGCCAATCCTTCCTCCTGCAGCAGCAGGCTGTGGCGGCCCGTACCGGCGCCGATGTCTAGCACCCGACCGCGGCATAGATCCAAAGCCATGGCCTCCACCTCCGGCAGCTCCTGGGTGAAGAACACCTCTGGGGAGACCACCTGGGGCTCTTCCGCCAACGGGATCCCCTCCAGGCCGTAGGCATGCAAGAGCAGGGATCCCTTGGCCTGTCCCCGATGCCAGTCCCACAGCGCTTGCTCCAAGGGATCCTGAAGTGGGTAATTCTCGACAGCCTTTATCATGGAAGGGGAAAGCTAAACCATTGACCCGATGGCCATCGTCGCCTTTCTTTACGGTGCCGCTATCGTCCTTTTGCTGATTGCAGCAGTGGTTTGGGCAACATCTCGGCAGTTCAATGTGGAGACCGAGACGCAGATCGGCACCTCGCCAGAAGAGCCCTCCGAGACCTCATCCGTTCCCATTTCCATTGTGGAGCAGCTAGAGCGTCAATACCGCAACAGCCCTTCCTACCGTCCCCACCCTTAAGTTATTCTTCGAGAAGCCTCTGAAAATCCTTGAAAAGACGGGTTTTTGAGGATCCCTGAGGGCGCGAGCAGTGTCTTTGCTGGCCGAAGGTCGGCGTTTTCTTCCCTGAATCATGGTTGTCAAGTCTCCGCCACCCATTGTCTACATCGTCCTGGGTCTATTGCTCCTCTGGGGCGGTCATCGTGCTTGGCGGGCGGGCTATGTTCGCTGGCCGGAAGGCATTTCTCTACCGCCAGTATCGCTGCCAGGGTTGGGGGGTGGAGCACAAGATCTGCTCCTGACCAGCGGCGAGCGCACCTTGTTTGCCGATAGCAGTCCCGCTGCCGTTGCCGCTGCAGAGCTGTTGCGCCAAGGTAACCTCAGCGCAGCCATCCCGGTGTTGGAGATGGGGCTGCAAAGCAACCGCAACGACCCGGAAGCTCGCATTTTCTTGAACAATGCCCGTGCCCAGCAGCAGGGCAGTCCCTTGAGCCTGGCGGTGGTGGTGCCCATCTCCAGCAACCCCAACCGCGCCAAAGAGACCCTGCGCGGGGTGGCGCAAGCTCAGGAGGAGCTTTTCCAACAGGGGGGAATCGGAGGACGGCTGCTGCGGGTAGTGATTGCCGACGATGGCGACAACCCTGAGCGAGCAACGGCGGTGGCCAAGGCTCTGGTGAGCCAGCCCGAGATCTTGGGCGTGATCGGCCATAACACCAGCGACGCCACCCTGGCTGCAGCCGAGGTTTATCAGCCTGCCGGCTTGGCCATGATCTCCTCCACCTCCACCAGCACTCGCATCAGCATGCTGGGGGATGCCATTTTTCGCACCGTGCCCTCGGATCAAGTGGCCGGCACACAACTGGCCCGTTATGCTCTCAACACGTTGCGGCTGCAAAGGGTGGCCATCTTCTACAACCCCAACAGCGCCTACAGCTCCAGCTTGCGCGATGCCTTTGCCTCCACCCTGACCAGCGAAGGGGGCATCGTGCTGGCGGAGTTCGACTTATCGGCGTCGGACTTCAACCCCCAGGCCAGCCTGCAAAGGGCCGTCGGCCAAGGAGCCCAGGTAGCTTTTTTAGCTCCCACGGCTTCCGTATCCGAAAAAGCGCTGGCCGTAGCCCGCGAGAACGCTGTAGCTGGTAAGCCCCTTGCTCTTCTGGGCGGCGATGTGCTCTTCAGCCTCACCACATTGCAAGAAGGGGGAGCAGCGGTAGAGGGCTTGGTGGTGGCGGTACCCTGGCATCCCCAGGTGCCGCGCAACCGCGAGTTTGCCCAGAAGGCAGCCCAGCTCTGGGGAGGGCAGGTGAGCTGGCGTACTGCTCTGGCTTATGATGCCACCCGGGTTTTCTTGCAAGCTTTCAGCCAAGGAGCCACCAGCCGCAACGCTGTGCTGGCCCGTTTGCAGGATCCCAACTTCCTCCTCCAGGACGGGGCTTCGGGAGAAGTGCGCTTCTTGCCCTCCGGCGACCGCAATGCTCCCCATGTGCTGGTGCGGGTTGAGCCCGGCAACCGCTCCGGTACCGGCTACGATTTTGTGCCTCTCCCCTAGGGATCCCGGCAGACGCTACAGTGGGGGATGCTCTCAATCTCCTCAGAATCGAATGGATCCCATGCCCACTCGGATCACAGCCTGCTTTCAAGCGCTGCGCAGCCGCGGCGAAAAAGCCCTCATCCCCTACCTCACCGCTGGGGATCCCAACTTGGAAACCACCTTTGAGGCTTTGCAGGTTCTGGATCAGAGCGGCGCCGATCTTATCGAGCTGGGGGTACCCTACTCGGATCCCTTGGCGGATGGGCCGGTGATCCAAGCGGCAGCCACCCGCGCCCTCAGCCGGGGAGTCACTTTGGGCGCCATTCTACAAGGCTTGCGCCGCCTCTCTCTGCAGGCCCCCCTGATCCTGTTCACCTACTACAACCCCATCCACCAGCTCGGCATCCCCAACTTTCTGCATCAACTGCGGCAGGCCGGCTGTGCCGGCTTGGTCGTCCCCGATCTGCCTCTGGAAGAGGCGGGATCCCTGCGACAAGCAGCCCAGGCCGAAGAGATCGACCTCATCCTGCTGGTGGCCCCCACCAGCCCCCCGGAGCGCATGCGCCGCATTGCCCAGCAGTCCAGTGGCTTTGTCTACTTGGTCAGCACCACCGGCGTTACCGGCGAACGGGCCACCCTGGAAAAGCGGATCCCGGCTTTGCTGCAGCAACTGCGCCAACAAACCCCCCTGCCGATTGGGGTGGGCTTCGGCATCTCCACTCCCGACCAGGCCCGCCAGATCGCTCTCTGGGGAGCAGATGCGGCGATTGTGGGCAGCGCATTTGTGCAACGGCTGGCCAAAGCCCCCACGCCTGAAGAAGGACTGCAACAAATAGCCCACTTTTGTCGAGCCCTCAAAGCGGCCCTGCAAGAGGTGACCACTCCAGAGTGTTAACTTCTGTTCAGGAAGGTGCCCACTCAGACTGCTTCCATCTCAAAACAAATGTTTACATTTTGTGAGCCAGCCCGCAGACCCATTTCCCCCCTGCTGCGCCTCATAGTCCAGGGATCCCAGCCTAGGCAGACATTTTGGGGTTGGTAGGTTTGCAAATCTTCACAAAACACTCATCCATCCCGCGATATAAAATTAGGCTGGATGCTCGGCTGTCTGAAAGTCGCAGAGGTTCTTGACCTATCTAAAAATTTAGGGGTTCGGTGGGGGGTCTGCTGCCACGGAATCCTTGATTTTTGGGGGTCAAAGAGGATCCCGCAAAAAAGCTTGGGATTCGGCTTTTGGGAGGTTCAGCCAGTCGCTCACCACTTTTTGGAAAGACCAGAAGGAGATCCATCATGCAAGATGCTTTTACCCGGGTGATCGCTCAGGCAGATGCACGCGGTGCCTTTTTAAGTGACCAAGACTTTGACCGTTTGGCAGCTTTGGTGGCAGAGGGCAACAAGCGCCTAGATGCTGTCAACCGCATGACCAGCAATGCCGCCCAAATCGTAACCAATGCAGCTCGCTCTTTGTTTGCTCAAGAGCCAGATCTGATCGCTCCCGGTGGCAATGCCTACACCAACCGCCGCATGGCTGCCTGCCTACGGGACATGGAGATCATCCTGCGCTACATCACCTATGCCACCTTGGCCGGGGATAGCTCTGTGCTGGAAGATCGCTGCCTGAACGGCCTGCGGGAAACCTACATTGCTCTGGGGGTGCCCACCACTTCTGTGGCCAACGGCATTGCTGCCATGAAGAAAGAAGCCCTGGCCAAGATCATGGATCCGAAGGGCATCACTCCTGGGGACTGCTCGGCGCTGCAAAGCGAAGTGGCCAGCTACTTCGATAAGGCGGCTGCCGCCATCGTTTGAGCTTTGGGTCGAAGCCAGCTTGGTCGTTCCTTTCAGAATTGAGATCCGTTAGATCCCTCATTCATTTCTGATAGGCGGGTGGAGATCCAGTCCGCCTTTCCTACAGAACGTCCATTAACAACACAATCGATGAATTTAGGAGCTGCAAGGTGAAAACTGTCATCACTGAAGCGATTGCTGCCGCTGACAATCAAGGGCGTTTTCTGAATGCCAGCGAGCTGCAGGCCGTGAATGGTCGTTACCAGCGTGCTGCTGCTTCTCTGGAAGCGGCCCGTGTCCTAACCAACAACCAGCAAACCCTGGTGCGGGAAGCGGTGCAGGAAGTGTTCAAGAGGTTCCCTTACTTGACCCAGCCGGGTGAAATGGGCCACGGCGATGTGTTTCAGGCCAAGTGTGCCCGCGACATCGGCTACTACCTCCGCTTCATTACCTATTCTCTGGTTGCAGGTGGCACCGGCCCCCTCGATGAATACCTGGTGGCCGGACTGCGGGAAGTGAACCGCTCCTTTAACCTCTCTCCCAGCTGGTACATCGTGGCTCTGCAGTACATGAAGAGCCGCGCTCTGGGCATGCTGAGCGGTCAAGCGGCCAACGAAGCTGCCATCTACTTCGATTACGCCATCAACGCCCTCAGCTAAGGGATCCCAGGGCAAAGATCCCCGCTTGTTGGGAGTGGACGATCTCTTTCTTTGTCTTCCAATTGTGTGTCTCTCCAGAGCAGGCGACGGCTCCAAAGAGGTCTATTCCACCTGTTTCCAGGTTGGTTTGGCGCCTTGGCTTCTCTTAAGCCGGTTGGGTTGGTCGCCTGCTCTCCAGTCTGGGGTAGTTAGCCTTTGGATTGTAGGCATTGCCCAACGGCAGCGTGCTGGTTCGCGAGAATAGCCGGTACGGCTTGTTCGCTGGTCAGTTTGCCTGTCTTCCAAACGAAGTCTCATAGATACCTGGGGAAAGCGATGTTTGGTCAAAGCACCACCAGCCCTGAAGCCCTGACAGAAGCCGGCAGCCGGGTTTACCGAGTTGAGTACACCGGTCTGCTCAACCCGCCCGATGCTCTGGCCACCTCTGCCAAAGTTCGCCGCAGCACCCTGAGCACCACCGTTCCCTACAGTCGGTTGTCTGCCGAGATGCAGCGCATTCTGCGGATGGGTGGCAAAATCGTGCAGGTCACTGCCTTGTCGGGAGCCAATGCCTCTCCCGCTCAGGGCAACGGCGCTGCTGAGTGAGGGAGGCCCGACGGCCGACTGAAGTTACCGGCAAGGTTGCCCAGGTGTCATGAACAGCTCTGCAACGGTTCGTATGGCATCCAACACGGCGGTGCTGCCGCAGCAGCTCACTTGGGAGCAGGCGATAGCCCGGCTGCAGGGGGATGACTTGCAAGATCGGTACTATGCTGCCTGGTACCTGGGCACAGTTCGGGATCCAAGGGGGGTAGAGCCGCTGCTTTTGGCGTTGCAGGATGAGCGGGATCGCACCGCCTTGGGGGGCTATCCTCTGCGCCGCAATGCTGCTAAGGCCCTGGGGCAAATCGGGGATGCGCGGGCCGTGCCCGGTTTGATCGAGGCGCTCACTTGTACCGACTTTCATGTGCGGGAAGAGGCTGCCTATGCCTTGGCTCAATTGGGGGACAAGCGAGCGGTGGATCCCTTGCTGGCACTGTTGCAGTCCCGCGAGCAGGAGCAGCCCTGGGAAGCCCTTATCGAGGCCTTGGGTCAGCTTCAGGCCACCGAGGCTGAGGCAGCGATCCGGCCCTTTTTGAACCATCCCTCTGAGCGGGTGCGTTCGGCAGCGGCTTGGGTGCTCTATCGCTTTACGCAAGCCGAGGAGCTGACCCAAATCCTGGTGGCGCTACTGGCCCACTCCAACTCCAGCCTACGACAGGCCGCTTTGTTCGACCTGGCCGAATCGGGATGGGTGGCGGGGGCGCCGCTGTTGGCAACAGCCGACGTAGCGCTCAACCTGCGCATCAATGCTCTGAAGCGGCTGTTCGATGTGGCGCTTCAGTTGGGGTGGGTGCCGCTGGCTCAGGTGACGGCGGTGATCCTGCCGCAACTGGAGAAGCTCTTCTAGGATCCTGGGGCGCTCAGTGCCTTTGATCAGCGGTTTCAAGTGTACCTTTGACTATTCGTTGCCTATGTCCTCCGCCTCGGCTGCTCAAGCGTTTCCCATTGCTGTGGCTCAACTGGCAGCAGAATTGGAGCAGGCCACGTCGCCTGAGGAATTGTTGCGGGTGGTGAGGGCGCTGGGCGCTTTGGGCCAAGTGGAAGGGATCCCCATCTTAATTCGCGCCTTTGGGTTTAATCGCCCTGCAGTTGGGGAGGCTGCTCTGGAGGAGGTGCTGCGCTTTGGGGAAGCCGCGGTGCAGCCCTTGCTGAGCCATATTGACGGTTTTGACTATGGGGCGCGGGCCTATTCGGTGCGGGCTCTGGCCCGTATTGGCCATGGGGATGCCTACCCCTTTTTGGCAGAAGCCATTGTGGCGGACTTTGCCCCCAGTGTACGGCGGGCGGCGACCCGCGGGCTGGGACGGGTGGCTGCCAAGCGGCCCTTGCCCGATCAAGAGCGAGCCTTGCACCTGTTGCGGCAATGCCTTGCCGATGCCGATTGGGGAGTCCGCTATGCCGCCGTCGGATCCCTGACGGACTTGGCTCGCCAGGGTGAACAATCTCTGCGCCCCTCAGTCGAGGCTGCGCTCCAGATGGCCTTGGAAGATGCGGATCCTCTGATCCCTCTCCGCGTCCAGATGAGCCGGCAGGAGTTGGCTGCCGAGCCTTAGCTTCTCTGCTCTAGTGTGTCTTTCTCGGTTTTTCTCGTTTTTTCAGGAGCACCACCTATGTCCCTTCCGTTGCTTGCCGATCGCCCCACCACCCAAAATGAGCGGGTGCCTCGCTACTTTGTAGCCAGCGACGAAACCCCGCCGGTCTACCGTCCTGACGACCCGACAGGAATTGACAACATCATTCGCGCCGCCTATCGCCAGATCTTCAGCGAGCATCTGATGCTGGAGAGTTATCGGCAAAAAGCTCTGGAGTCCCAATTGCGCAACGGGGCAATCTCGGTCAAAGAGTTTGTGCGCGGCCTGGGCAAGTCGGAGGTGTACCGGGATCTGGTCATGGTTCCCAACGACAACTACCGCTTCATCGAGGTCACCTTCCAGCGCTTTTTGGGTCGGCCCACCTACAGCCAACAGGAGCGCATCAAGTACTCCATCATCGTTGCCACCAAGGGACTAGATGGCTTCATCGACGCTGTGGTGGATAGCGAAGAGTACAATGCCGCCTTTGGGGACGATGTGGTGCCTTACCAACGCCGTCGCCTGTCGGAAAAGCCCGCCAACCTGGTAACCCCCCGCTATGGAGCTCGTTGGCGCGATGTCTCCGGCGTGAAGCGCTCGACGCGGGAAGTGGTGCGCACCTATCGTCTCACCCGTCCTCCCAAACCCGGGGATCCAGAAAACTTCCTCAACATGGCCCGCATGCTCAATCCCAAGCCGGCAGCGCGGCAAAACATCAGCGTCTTCGATCTGAAGATCCCGGACATGACCACCAGCCGCCGCTAGGACTGGGCAAGCTTCCGGGGGCAACCCTTTGCGGGCTCTGCCGGGCCGATCGATCCGAGGCTGTTCGGATGGGTCGGCCTGCCGCTGTGCCTGGGGCAAGATTCGTTATAATCCTGGTGATGCTTCTTAACACTTGGGTCGCATGAAGAATCCGGTTGTGCGGGCTTTTTTTGTCGGCAAGGCTGTGGCGGATGTCCTACGGGAGCGTTTGGAAAGCGCCCTCACCGATATTGCCGGAGAAGTGGGCAAGGTGTGGGCCGAGCTGCAGGAGGGCTGGCAAACCTTTGCCCAGGATGTCATGACCCGAGCTGAGGCAGAAGCATCCGTGGCCGCCCAGGAAAGGGTGCCGCCTCCTTTCCAGACAGAAGATCTGCAGGCAACTCTGGACGACTTGCGGGCAGAAGTGGCGCAGTTGCGCTCCGAGTTGCAGAAATATCGGAGTCGAAACGCTTGAACGCGAGCCTTTTGGGATCCCGGACTTCTTTGGGATCACAACCCGTCAAGCCCTATACCGCCTACCGCTGGGCCCGGGAGAACTATACTCGCCAGGGCCGCATGCTGGACATTTGGCGATTTGTGCTCACCTGGCTGTTTTACCTTTGGCTGGATCAGCAGGCTTGGAGCTATGGGGGACAACCCACGCCCGAGCGAAAGGCCAAGCGCCGCCGGGCCAGAGCCATTTGGATCCGCGAAACGCTGCTTAACTTAGGCCCTACTTTTATTAAAGTGGGGCAGTTTTTCTCCACCCGCGCCGATCTCTTCCCCTCGGAATATGTCGAGGAGCTCTCCAAGCTGCAGGATCGGGTGCCTGCTTTCAGCTACGAACAGGTGGCGGCAATTGTGCAGCAGGAGCTGGGCAGGCCGATAACCCAAATCTACAGCTACTTTGATCCCACCCCTTTGGCCGCTGCCAGCTTGGGGCAGGTGCATCGCGCCAAGCTGAAAACCGGGGAAGAGGTGGTGGTGAAGGTGCAGCGTCCGGGGCTGACCCGGCTGTTCACCATCGATTTGGAGATCTGCCGTGGGATTGCCGAGTTCTTTCAGTATCGCACCTCTTGGGGCGGGCCGGGCCGCGACTGGATCGGCATCTATGAAGAGTGTCGGCGCACCCTCTGGGAAGAGGTGAATTACCTCAATGAGGGCCGCAATGCCGATACCTTCCGCCGCAACTTTCGGGATATGCCGCAAATTGCCGTCCCCAAAGTGTATTGGCGTTACACCTCTCCTCGCCTGTTGACATTGGAATACCTGCCGGGGATCAAAATCAGCGATTACGAAGCCCTGAGCGCGGCGGGGCTGGATCGCAAGGTTTTGGCTCGTCTGGGGGCAGAGGCTTATCTGCGGCAACTGCTCAAGGATGGTTTTTTTCACGCCGATCCCCACCCCGGCAACATTGCCGTGAAGCCCGATGGCACGCTGATCTTCTACGACTTCGGCATGATGGGCCGCCTGCCCTCCGATGTGAAAGAAAAGCTGATGGGCACGCTGGCAGGTGTGGTCTCCAAAAATGCCGATCGGGTGGTGGCCTCGCTGGTGGAACTGGGGGTGCTGGTGCCCACCGCCGATCTGGCTCCGGTGCGCCGCTCGGTGCAGTACATGCTGGATCACTTTATGGACAAACCCTTTTCCGGCAACTCGGGAGAAATCTCGGTGGCGGCCATTAGCGAAGACCTTTACGAGCTGGCCTACGATCAGCCGTTTCGTTTTCCGGCTACCTTTACTTTTGTGATGCGGGCCCTGACCACGCTGGAGGGATTGGGGAAAGGGTTGGATCCGGAGTTCGACTTTATGGAGGTGGCCAAACCCTTTGCGGAAGAGCTGATGAGTTTGAACGGAAGCGAGACCGAGACCCTCTTGGCCCAGGTTGGCCGTCAAGCGGCTGAGTTCACCAGCAGCAGTCTCAGTTTGCCCCGCCGGATCGAATTGACCTTGAGCAAGTTGGAACAAGGGGAGCTGCGCCTGCGGGTGCGATCCAGCGAGACGGAGCGCTTGCTGCGCAAGCTGAACAACACCGGGCTGGGAGTCATTTACGGGGTGTTGTTTGGGGCCTTTTTTTTGAGCGCAACTCAGCTCTTTTTGGCCGGACATGCTACCTTAACGGTTATCACTTTGGTTTTGGCTGCCCTCGCTGCTCTTGCTTTACTCAGAGTACTCTTAAGGTTGAATCGGTCAGAGCGATTGATGTGATGCGACGATATGCCTGCGCTACGGATCCCGGCAAGATCCGCAGCAGCAATCAGGATGCCTACTACTGCGATCCAGAGGGGCGCTATTTTATTGTTGCCGATGGTATGGGAGGACATGCTGCTGGGGCTACAGCCAGCCTGTTGGCCGTCGAGACCATCCGAGAATATCTGGATCGAGGCTGGAAAAACGTGCCGGCACCCCGGTTGCTCAGCGAAGCCGTAGAAGCAGCCAACAGTGCCATCCTCAAGGATCAGCGGGAAAATCCAGAGCGGGCAGACATGGGCACTACGGTGGTGGTGGCCATGGTGGATCCCAAGGGCAACTGCTGGAGTGCTCACATTGGCGATTCTCGCCTCTATCGCCTACGGGGATCCGAAATGCAGCGAATGACCGAGGATCACACCTTGGTGGCCCGCTCCATTCGACTGGGGGAGCTGACCTATGAGCAGGCCCGGATTCACCCTTGGCGACATATTCTCGAGCGCTGCCTGGGCCGACCCGATGCGGGTCCACCTTCTGTGCAGCCGATTACAGTTTACCCAGGGGATCGCCTGTTGTTGTGTAGCGACGGCCTGACGGAGGAGTTAGACGACGAAGTGATCATCGAGTACTGCCTGCAGGTGGAAGATTTGGAGCAGCTTCCTCTAAAACTCATCGAAGCGGCCAAAGAGCGGGGCGGGCGAGACAACATCACGGTGGTGATTGCCGAATACGCCTAGTTTGCCCCCGGCTAGAGACGGTATTGGCGGTACACTTCGCTGGCCGCTCGGTGCAGCAGGGAGTGGCGATACACGAGGCGGTTGAGGTCTTTGCCGTAGCCGCCGCCGATGACGCAGGCGACAGGATAGCCCTGCTTTAGACAAGTGTTCAGCACTTGCATGTCCCGCCGAAACAGGCCCTGGTCGCTAAGGGCCAGCTTGCCCAGGAGATCTTCTTCGTGGGGATCCACACCGGCATCGTAGAGCACCAGGTCAGGGCGCACCTGAGCCAACAGATCGGGCAAGTGGTCGGCCAAGGTCTGGAGATAGGCTTCATCTTCCATGCCTACCGGCAGGGCCACGTCCAGGTCGCTCTGCTGCTTGGTGGCGGGGAAATTGGCCTCGCAGTGCATGGAAAAGGTGAACACCCGCGGCTCGGAGCGGAAGATCCAAGCAGTGCCGTCTCCCTGGTGGACATCCAAATCCACGATCAAGAGCCTTTGCACCAGCCCTTGCTGCAGCAAGACTTGGGCGGCAATGGCCAGGTCGTTGAAGATACAAAAGCCGGAGCCGTAGGCGGGGAAGGCATGGTGGGTGCCGCCGGCGGTGTTGCAGGCCAGGCCGTGGCGCAGGGCCAATTGGGCGGTCAAGACGGTACCCCCCACCGCTCGACAGGTGCGCTGTACCAGCTCTGGGCTCCAGGGCAGGCCGATACGCCGCTGCAATTTGGCTTCCAGGGATCCCTCACAGTAGGCCCTGACGTACTCAGGGGTATGTACCGACTCAATCCAGGCGAGAGGGGGCAGCTCAGGGTGGTGCACTTGCTGGGGGCGGATCACCCCTTCCCGCAGCAGCAGCTCTTGCAAGAGGCGAAATTTCGGCATGGGAAAGCGGTGGTCCGGCGACAGGGGGGCACTGTAGTCGGGGTGGTAAACAATTGGCAAAGACATCAAGGGCAACTGGATTGACGGCGGCGAGCATGGCCTATGACGGCTCCAGTGCTTATGGTAGAGGTAGCCCGCTCCTGCCGGATCCCTTCGAGACTCTTGCAAACCTGTTCTCCGTACCGCCGCGATTCCCTATGTTTACTGCGCCGGATCCCTTTTTGGGTCGCCTCTTGGCTCAGCGTTATCGACTTGTACATCTGCTGGGACAGGGGGGCATGGGGCGAGTCTATTTGGCTCAAGATTTGCTCTTTGGTGGGGTGGAAGTGGCCGTCAAGCTGCTTTCCCAGCCGGCAATGGATCGGCGCACCCGCCTGCGCTTTGAACGGGAAGCGAAAGCCTGCGCGGCTTTGGGCCAAAAAAGCCTGCACATTGTCAAAGTCAATGACTATGGTATTACCCCCGATGAGGTGCCCTTCTATGTGATGGAATACCTGAACGGCAAGACCCTCAAGGATATTCTGGCCGCGGGGGCTTTGCCTTTGGAGCGCTTTTTCCGGCTGGCCCGCCAAATTGGCCTGGGGTTAAAGGCGGCCCACGAGGGGATCCTCATGGAAGGGCAAAGGGTACAGGTGATCCACCGCGATTTGAAGCCGGCCAATGTGATCGTGGTGGCCGATGACAGTTTTGGGGAACTGGCGAAGCTGGTGGATTTCGGCATTGCCAAGCTGCTCAACAGCCATGAATCTTTGAGCTTTACCCATGCCTACCTGGGAACGCTGGCCTATTCTTCCCCGGAACAGCTGGAAGGGTTGCCGCTGGACGTCCGTTCCGACATCTACAGCTTCGGGATCATGCTGTACCAGATGGTGTCTGGCCAGATGCCCCTCAAGCCCACCACCGAATCTTTCCCGGGCTGGTACCAGGCCCACCACAAGCACCGGCCCATCCCTCTAGAAGACTGGGGACTGAAGTTTCCGCTGCCCGCCGGTTTGTCTGACTTGATCCTCGGTTGCCTGGCCAAAGATCCTGCCGCCCGCCCGCAGTCGGTGGCCAATGTGTTGGCGGAGCTGGAGCACATTCAAGCCAGAGCACAGGGATCTATTGCCCCTCAGGTCCCAGTCGCCTCGTCGGAAGAGGCTGCCTCTGGCCCACTTTCTGGAGGTCTCCCTGCCGCTGCGCCGTCCTTGGTTACAGCCGGTACTCTGCGGCTCAGGCCCTTGACGGCGGCCACGGAGGTCGAGAACGGGGGATCCCTGCTTTGGGTGCGCTTGATTCCCTTTCTGATGGGCGGGCTGCTGGGCTGGGTTTTGGTGAGTTGGCAATGGGGACAGTTGCTGCAGCGCCCCTCGGCCCCCCGTGTTTCCGGGTCAGGATCTCGTCCGGCAGTGGAAGATCCCATTGCCCCAGAGAATGTCCATCCTATGCCTGGGGAGCTTGTCCCTGAGCCCCTTGTTTTGGCTTCAGAGCAGAACGGACGGCGGGATCCCGCGCCGGAGCTGGAACCCTACACCCGGAGCGGGCCGGTGTTTCGCGCCTTTCCCCTGGAGACTTCCCGCGAGACGGTACGAGCCAGCCTGGGATCCCCCAACCAGCAGGGGCAGGGCGCTTGGCCCAATACCGTGTACGACCTGTACCGCTTTGGCGGGGTGGACTTGGGCCTCACCTACGACGAATCCAGCCTGGCCCTGCGGCAAACCGAAGCCACCGTCACCGATGGCGTACCCACCCCTCAAGTGGAAGGACTCTTGGAGGATATGCTGCAAGCCCCCTTGCCTGCTCAACTGCAGCGAGAACTGCAGGCTGTGCGCGAGGGACGTTCCGGGCGAGTGCAATTCCGCGTTGGCCCCTGGGCCGGCAGGATCGAACGCAACGCCCAAGGCCATCTTTACATGGCCCTCTGGGATCCCACGCTGCCCAGCGGTGCTCCACCACCTTCCCCCTCCTTTCCTACCCTACCCCCGGCTGCCCCTGTTGCCCGGCCTCCCAAGGCCCGTAACCTCAATTCAGCAGCAGGCGGCCCTCGTCCCGGCCAGACCATGCAGGAGCTGCTGCGCCGTGCGCGCGAATTGCGGGGGGACTGAGCCATGTCTGCTTCTGAAGACAAAAAGCCGCTGTTGGGCACCGTCGCTCGCTTCTTCAAAACCCTGGCCAGGCCCTTCCCTATCGGGCCTACAGCTCTCCTCAAACCCCCCGAACCTCCTCCCCCCAAGCGCCCGGTGCGCCTGCGGATTACCTGCCCGGGAGAGCCCCCCCAGGTGGTTGCCCTGAAGGGATCCGACATTCTCGGTCGCAGCCAGACGGTGGCCACCATTCGCATCCCTGCCCCCGCGGTGAGCCATCTCCACGCCCACATCCGTCCCCGCCCGGATTGGCGCCTGCCCGGTCTGGGTTGGCGGATCCCGTTGCCCCCTATTCTCTACTGGCTGGGGTGGAATGCCGGTCGCTACCAGCTAGAAGATCAAGACTCGACCAACGGCGTTTTCCGCCTCAAACCCTTCGGTGGTGTCGAGCGGGTGCGCCGGGTGATCTTGCGGCATGGCCAGCAACTGAGCCTTGGCCCGCCTCGGGATCCGGAGAGCGTGGCCATAGAGGTGCTGGATCCACCCCCACCACAGGTGTATGGGGTGCGTGGCTGCCTCATCCTGATGGTGGTCTTGGGGCTGGGGGCAAGGATTTGGATCGGCCATGAGTGGAGCAAGTTCTCAGTGGAGCCACCCCTCTCCGCAGATCGCAACCCCCTGATCGTCCTGGCCGGGGATCAGCAGACGGAGCTGCGCCGCCATCAGGGGGACACCTACCGGGAGCTGCCCAACCTAGAAGCTTTTGGCCCAATTCTGCCCAAGGTGGTGGTCGCCGCTGAAGATCACCGCTTTTACTCCCACTTTGGGGTGGATCTGCTGGGCATTGCCCGCGCCTTTTGGGTGAACCTGCGCTCGGGGGAAGTGCAGCAGGGGGGCAGCTCCATCAGCCAACAACTGGCCCGCACCGTGCTGCGGGACTACACCGGCTCCGGCAACACCTTCGGGCGCAAGCTGCGGGAGGCCGTCGCCGCCCTGAAGCTGGAACAGCGCTACAGCAAAGACGAAATCCTCGCTCTCTACCTCAACAATGTTTACCTGGGCAACGGCATCTACGGCTTTGAAACTGCTGCCCAGTTCTATTTCGGGATCCCAAGCCGCCAGCTCAGCCTTTCCGAAGCTGCGACTCTGGCGGCCATTTTGCCCGCGCCCAATGCCTTTAACCCTGTCGCCAACTATGATGCCGCCGTTCGGGGCCGAGATCGGGTGTTGGATCGCCTGAGCGAGCTGAAAGTCTTCCCCGAAGAGGAGATTCGGCGGGCCCGGCGCAGTCGCCTCACCCTCAACCCCAATTTGCGCTCCCAAACCTCGACAGTTGCTCCCTACTTTTACAGTGCCGTCTTCCAGGAGCTGCGGCAGCTCTTGGGCCAAGACCTCTCGGCAGAGGGCAACTTCATCATCGAAACCACGGTGCATTTGCCCTACCAGCGTTTGGCAGAGCAAGTCCTGGCCCAAACGGTGCGCGAGTCGGGATCCCGCTTGGGCTTCAGCCAAGGCGCTTTGGTCAGTCTCGACAGCCGCAACGGTGAAGTGCTGGCTTTGGTGGGCGGGATCGACTACAACGCCAGCCCCTTCAACCGGGCTACCCAAGCTCAAAGGCAGCCGGGCTCCACCTTCAAAGTGTTCACCTATGCGGCTGCCCTCACCCAGGGGATCCCTCTCTCCCAAGTGTTGTCTTGCGAGCCCCTCACCTGGGGCAACCTCACCTTTCGGGGCTGTCGCTCGGGATCGGCCCCTATGGATTTGGCCCGCGGCCTGATCCTCTCCGAAAACGTGATTGCCCTGCGGTTGGCCCAACAAGTAGGTCTAGAGCAAGTGGTGGCGACGGCCCGGCAAATGGGCATCCAATCGCCGTTGCAACCCTATCCTTCTATGGTGATTGGCACCATGGAGGTGAACTTGCTGGAGTTGACAGCAGCCTTCACTCCTTTTGCCAATCGTGGCCTTTGGTCAAGGCCCCACACCATCCGCCGCATCTTGGATAGCAGCGATTGCGCCAACCCCAACGACTTTCGCACCTGCCGTGAGATTTACCCTGGTCGGGAGGATCCCCGTTCTCAGCGACTTGTCCTGCCAGAAACCGTCGCCCAACAGATGACAACCGTACTGCAAGGGGTGATCAGCTCCGGCACCGGCACTGCTGCCCGGCTCGGCATTGGAGAAGCCGGTAAAACCGGCACCACCACCGCCAACAAGGATCTGCTCTTTATCGGCTACACGCCCAACCCTCCCCTGGTGACCGGCGTTTGGTTGGGCAATGATGACTCCAGCCCAACACGAGGAAGCAGCAGCATAGCTGCTCAAACTTGGGGAAATT
The DNA here is from genome assembly GCF_054058315.1 of Thermostichus sp. MS-CIW-40. Lineage (NCBI taxonomy): Bacteria > Bacillati > Cyanobacteriota > Cyanophyceae > Thermostichales > Thermostichaceae > Thermostichus > Thermostichus sp. MS-CIW-40. The sequence continues at coordinate 55,824 of NZ_JBSSAC010000003.1, read as the reverse complement.
ACACGAGGCAAGTCATTACCAATAGTTTGACGATGGTTCAATAGAGCAACTCCGAGAGCAGCCTTGGCAATTGGCAACCCCAAATCCTGACAACCCGACAGAAAACTCTCCTGCATCCCAAGTGAGAAATGCCTAATAACCAGTTTGGCCGTACCCCTCAATAAACCCACAATCTAGGTTCACCCACTTTCTCAGCGCAGATCTCGGCCAAAGGGCAACAACGACAAAATAATTAACTTCATGTGTTGTTTGGCAAAGGGGATCCCAACAATGGTGATTGCCAGAATCACAGCCCAGAAGAGATGGTTAAGCACCAACGGCCAGCCAAACAGCAATAGCCAGATGACGTTAAAGATCAGCAGCAGCGGGCTGTTGGCATCGGGATACTCCACCACTTCCTTTCCGAAGGGGGCAAGCACTGCAAACCCCAGTTTGATGCTCTGCCAGCCAAAGGGAATGCCGATGATTGTCAGGCAAAGGCTCAGTCCTCCTAAGATGTAGCCCAAACCTGTCAGCAAACCCCCGAAGATTAGCCAGATGATGTTGCCAATCAAGCTCATGATTCAGATCCTCCACCGTTGAGACCAAATTGCAGGGTACAAGAGCAGAACTAGCCTTCCTGTTCGACATCCATACTCTAACCAGCTGTTGGCCAAGACTGGGATCCCAAAATCTGCTTCTTTCCTGGGCTCTAGCGTTCTGCGTCACCGAGGGGAGCGGGCTCCATCACCGGAGGCACTGCGGCCCTATTCACCTTGCAGGGCAGAATGCGGTTCAGAAAGCGGAGGATCCCCCAAACCCAACTGACGGTGATCACCCAAAAGATCCACAACCCGCTTGCCCACGGTTGCGGCAAGTCCAAGGCCATCCCCCCAATCATTGGGCCAAGAGCAAACCCCGCCGCCCAGCAGAGGGAGTTGACCGACAGATACACCCCCCGCAAGTGATCCGGCGCCAAATCCGCCACCAAAGCAGAGGCAGAGGGGTTGTAGCTCACCAACGCCAAAGAGAGCACCGCCAGCGCCAAGACTGCCACCGCCGGGGCCGGAGCCCCCAATTCCGCCGCCAGACCGCTAAGCCAAACCAAAAGAAATCCCACCCCCCACATCAGGGCGGATCCCTGCAACCCTTGGATGCGCGTCCGGCGATTCAACCAACGGGCCACCGGCATCTGCAGCAGAGCGATCAAGGCCCCATGCAAGGCAAACAAAATGCCGATTTGCACCTCTGGGATCCCTACCCCATTGCGGAAGTAAAGGGGCATGCTGCTGCTGAGCTGGGCCACATAGGTGGTGAACAGGATATTCGACAGGCCAAACACCAAAAGGGAGCGATCTCTAAGGGCGGTTTTCCAACCTGCCAACACAGGCTCTGCTGCCGGACAAGTCGCCCGAGTTTCCCGGATAAAAAACCAAAGTACTGCCAGAAAGATTAGAAAAGTGACACCGTCGATTACAAACAAGAGCCGATAGGCCCCCGTCAGAGCCACCAGCGTGCTGGCCATAGCCACCCCAAGGCTGAGGCCCAGGTTATCCCCCAAACGGTTGAGAGCGTAGGCTTCGTTGCGCTGCTCACGAGTGGTTAGATCTGCTACAATCGCTTCCGCAGGCGGCCAGTACAACCCCTGCCCCAAGCCTGCAGCCATATTGGCCAGGGCAAAACTCCAGAAGTCATAGGAGAGCGCAAACCCAAACGACCCCAAGGTGGAAATAGCCAGAGAGAGGATCAAAGTGGAACGGCGCCCCCAAGCTCCATCGGCCATCGAGCCGCCCAGGATGCGGCCAAACACCCCGGCAAAAGCCATAATGCCTAGCCCCAGGCCCACTTGGGTGGCGGTCAGCCCCACCTGATTCACAAAAAAGAGACTGGCATAAAACAAGGTAAAGCCGGTTCCAGTTTGGGAAAGCAGCCGACCGATAAAGATCAGCCAAACCTGAAAACTGAGCTTCGGCCACCAAGAAGGGATCCACATGTTGAGTGCAGCAGGATGTTGAGTGCAGCAGGGGAGGGCCTACCTAGCCTACGGGATCCCGATCCTTGAGGCCAGGGCAAGGAGCCTGCTCTGACAAGTAAACTGAAAATTTGTGCAGCCAGGCTTGATGTTCGTTGCCAGAAGGCTCTTCACCCAGCGAGCCAGCAGACAGGGCAACCCATTTCCCCAACTCCAAATATTCGCTCAACAGCCGCGCCAACTTATAAACTCGATAATCGAGCTGCACTAAGCTACTTTTCATCTGCCCCAAAACACCCAGTCCTCTTCTGAGCCAACTTACAACCTTCAACCTTTCCCAAAACCTGCTGATCGCGTCAGCGGGACGGAGTCCTTGCAGGAAGCCAACCCCCATCTTGCTTGCTGCAGCCGAGGCGCAAGTTCCCTTTGCCCACAACAGAGCACCTGTAGCTCAGCCGCAAACCTGGACAAAGCTAGAAGAAGCTGTGCCTTACAGTTCTAGTACCAACAATTTTAACTAACGGGGGTGCGGGGGCAATAGGTCCCATGCTCTAGCCGCAGGGTGAGCACTGGGATACATGGATCCCCGCCATACCCCTGAGCGAAATCTGTAGTAAAGCCTACTTATGCTGGCGGTAACCTACAAGTACTGGGCTTATCCAGATGCCTCCTAACAAACCAGCTCACGGGCGGACGACGGGGATTGACCTGGTTTTGGAGCAATTCCTGACGACTTCAGAGGGCGCTTTTGGGAACGGCCCAAGGGCTTCAAAGCCCTGCAAGGCCAGCTGAGAAGGCTGCAACCCAGGGGGGCGAGAAAACAGCAGGGGTCTTGCCACTGGAAGAGAGCACCACTGCAGGTTGCCAGGATGCAGCAGGGCATTGCCAATGGTTGCCAAGAGTTTCATTTCCAGAGGGCCCATTGGCGTTGAGACCGAGGGCAGACCCTCTCTATCTTTTCTTTGTGGAAGATCTTTGTGGAAGACCTCAAGGCCAAGGGCTGGGCAAGGGGGATGTTGCCCAAGGATTGCGTCGAGGCTGCCTAGGGATAGATTCTCTGCCTTCTGGAGTGGGTTTGCTGGAAGGGTGGGGTGGACTTTGCCAAGGTTGACCCCAAAGGAAGCGGCCAAATCGGTTGCAAGTGCTGGGGGATGGTTAGCAACAGCTGGGCTGTCGGGGGGCCTCAGTGCCCTGAATGCCGGTACCGGGTGCATCGGGACTCAGCCTCAGCCTTGGGAACTGTGCTGGGTGGATTAGAGGTTGTTTTGCGAGCTGGCAGTGCCTAGGGGGGAGGCTGGGGAAGGGGAACCGCCTGTCCAGTTGTTCTGTCGGGGGTTGTAGACCCAGACAAGTGGCGTGGGGCAGGAATGCCCGACCGCGAGGTAAGGACTCCGTCCTGCTGACGGGAAGGGTGGTCCGCGCTCTGTCCATAGGATGAGCGCCGGGAGGATGTCACTCTTGCCGACTTTGGTGTTCGCGCCAGAACTGCTCCGCAAAAGCCACCGTCGGGTGGAGAGGGGCACGGGGTTTGCTGCGCAGGGGCATGTTGGCTTCTTCAGGGGTGCGGTTGCCCTTGCGTTGATTGCAGCGTTCGCAAGCCGTCACCACATTGTCCCAACTGTGGGATCCCCCTTTGGAGAGGGGCACGACATGATCCAAGGTCAGATTGTGGGTGCTGCCACAATACTGGCAGGTGTGGTGATCCCGCCGCAAAACCTCCCGCCGATTCACAGGGGGCACGCGCCAAGCGCGCTCTTTGCCCTTGATGGTCAGGCGAATATGTTCGGGCACTTCAATGACCTGGCTGGGGGAGCGCACCTTCCACACCGGCACATTCATCATCGAGAGCGGTTCGGCTTTGCCTGTTAGCAGCAGCACGATTGCCCGCTTGATATTGACCCGGCTGATGGGCAAATAGTTTTGGGAAAAGACAACGATCGACTGTTCCAGAAGGTGGGTAGCGGCAGTCATGGCTCAGCTCTTCCTTTTGCCGCCATTCTCCTGAGGAATCTGCCGAATGGCAAGCTTTTCCCCACCGCCATCGACACCGGCAGAGCTCAGACATTCAAGAGTTTCTTACGATCGCCAGCCAGACAGATGGGCTAGTATCCGGGTGATGGTTGGATCCCGTACCGCCCATGACTTACCCGCTGCACGTCGCCCTGGTTTGGCACCAACACCAACCCCTCTACAAAAGTCCGGTGGCGGGTAAATATCGCATGCCTTGGGTGCGCCTACACGGGATCAAAGATTACCTGGACTTGGTGTTGCTGCTGGAGCGCTATCCCCGCTTGCACCAAACGATTAACCTGGTGCCCTCCCTGATTGTGCAAATCGAAGAGTACGTAGCCGGCTCGGCTTTTGATCCTTACCTGGAACTGACCCTATCCCCTGTCGAAAAGCTCAGCCCCGATCAACTGCGCTTTGTGGTCGAGCGCTTCTTCGACAGCCACTACCCCACCATGATCGAGCCCTATCCCCGCTATCGGCAGCTCTACAACCAACGGGAATCTCAGGGGGTGAACTGGTGTCTGCAGTACTGGACTCCGCAGGACTTCAGCGATCTGCTGGCCTGGCACAACCTGTCTTGGTTTGATCCTCTCTTTCAGGAGGATCCTGAGATCGAGGGCTGGATCAAAATGGGATCCGGTTTTACCCTGGCGGATCGGCAGCGGATCTACGCCAAGCAACAACAGATCCTCGGCGCTATCCTGCCCCAGCACGCCAAACTGCAGAGCAACGGCCAACTGGAGCTGACCACCAGCCCCTATACCCACCCCATCTTGCCCCTGTTGGTGAGCGAGCGCTCGGCACGGGTGGCCCGCCCAGGGTTGCCTTTGCCTCGCTACCCCTTTCACTGGGAGCAGGATGTCCACACCCAACTGGAGCGGGCTAAGCAGATCTATCGGGAGCGCTTTGGCCGCGAGCCGCGGGGCCTGTGGCCTTCGGAGCAATCGGTGAGCCCTGCCATTGTGCCGATTGTGCAAGAACAGGGCTTTGATTGGATCATCTCCGACGAAGGGGTTTTGGGGTGGAGCCTGGGCCAGCCTTTTCATCGCGATGGGCAGGGCCACATTCTGGAGCCGGAGAAGCTCTACCGCCCCTACCGCCTGGAAACCGAGCGGGGGGATTTGGCCATCGTCTTTCGGGATCACCGCCTTTCGGATTTGATCGGCTTCAGCTACAGCGCCATGCCCGCCGATGCTGCCGCCAAAGATCTCATCGGCCATCTGGAGAGCATCCGCAACCGCCTGCCTCAGGAGCAGCCCTGGCTGGTGACCATCGCTCTGGATGGGGAAAACTGCTGGGAGTACTACCCCCAAGATGGCCGGCCCTTCTTGGAAAACCTCTATACCCGCCTCAGCCAGCACCCGGCGCTGCGCTTGGTGACGGTCTCCGAGTTTCTGGATCAGTTTCCTCCCACCGAGTTTTTGCCGGCAGAGCAGCTGCACAGTGGCTCCTGGATCGAGGCGGACTTCACCACCTGGATTGGGGATCCCGTCAAAAACCGCGCTTGGGAGCTCTTGGCTCAGGCCCGCCAGGTGATTCAGGATCATCCCCGCGCCAATCCCCAAGCCTGGGAAGCCCTCTGGGCCGCCGAGGGATCCGATTGGTTCTGGTGGTTTGGGGCAGGCCACTCCTCCGCCCATGATGCCGTTTTCGACCAGTTGTTTCGGGAGCACCTGCAGGCGCTCTACACTGCTTTGGGAGAGGCGGTGCCGACCGTGCTGCAATTTCCCCTGGAGGATCATGACGGCCTAGGGGATCGCCTGCCGCAGGGGTTCATCCACCCGGCCATCAACGGTCGTCCGGCAGAACGGGAGTGGAGCCAAGCCGGGCGGGTGGAGATTGGAGCGGCCCGAGGCACCATGCACCGCAACAGCATTGTTCGTCGCCTCTGGTACGGGTTCGATCACTTCAACCTCTATCTGCGGCTGGATTTTAACTCGGTGGTGCAGCGGCCCAGGCAATTGCTGGTGCTGTGGTTCTATCCCAACCGCGTCACCGTCAACAGCCCCATTCCCCTGCAGGGATTGCCGGCAGAAGCCCCTCTCAACTACCACTACCGCCACCTGTTGCGGTTGTCACTGCCGCCTCCCGGCACCGGCCAGCATCCGGCGGAGGTGCAAGCTCAGCTCTTGCAAGCAGGGGAGTACCACACCTGGCACGCCATCGGCCATCAAGTGAAGGCGGTGGTGGATGCCTGTTTGGAGGTGGCCATCCCCTGGAGCAATTTGGGCGCCCAGCCGGGTCAGGAGCTGCAATTTGTCATCCTGGCTGCCGATGGCGAGACCTTTCAGGAAGGGATCCCGCCCAAGGCCACCATTGCCCTGCGCAGACCCTGAGAGTGATGACCAGCAGAGCTTCAAGTTATGTCGCGCGATCTCTATCCCCCCATCGAGCCCTACGATCAAGGCTTTCTGGCGGTTTCCTCCCTCCACACCCTGTACTACGAGCAGTGCGGCAACCCGGCAGGCAAGCCGGTGGTGTTTTTGCACGGGGGGCCTGGAGGCGGGATCGATCCCATCTACCGGCAGTATTTCGATCCCAGCCGCTGGCGGGTGGTGCTGTTCGATCAGCGGGGCTGCGGGAAAAGTCGCCCCTATGCCGAGCTGCGGGAGAACACCACCTGGGATCTGGTGGCGGATATCGAGAAGTTGCGCCAGCATCTGGGCATTGATCGCTGGTTTGTGTTCGGGGGCAGCTGGGGCAGTGCCCTTGCCCTGGCCTATGGGCAAACCCACCCCCAATCCTGCCTAGGGTTTGTCTTGCGGGGCATTTTTCTCTTGCGCCCTTTTGAGCTCCGCTGGTTTTACCAGTCGGGGGCCGGCTACTTTTTCCCCGACGCTTGGGAACATTACCTGGAGCCGATCCCTCCCGAAGAGCGGGATGACCTGCTGGCAGCCTACCACCGCCGCCTAAACGACCCAGATCCCCAGGTACGGCTGAGGGCAGCTCGCGCCTGGTCCGTCTGGGAGGCCAGCACCAGCAAGTTGATCCCCAGCCCAGAGCTCATCGAGCGCTTTGGTCGAGGAGAGTTTGCCGAGGCCTTTGCCCGCATTGAGTGCCATTACTTTGTCCACGGCGGTTTTTTGGATCCGGAGGATCAGCTCCTCAGGGGGGTGGGACGGCTGCGGCATCTGCCGGCGGTGATCGTCCAGGGGCGCTACGACGTGGTGTGCCCGCCCATCTCTGCTTGGGAGCTGCATCAGGCTTGGCCAGAAGCAGAGTTTCGGATGATCCCCGATGCTGGCCATTCCATCACCGAGCCCGGAATCCGCACCGCCCTCCTGGAAGCCACCGATCGCTTTGCCGGTTTGTGAGCCCCGCCGAGCCAACCCAGTGCTGCCAGGGATCCCAAGACCTTGAAGAATTGCTACAGGAAGGCCGGCAAAACCTTGGGATCCAGCCCAGAAGCACGGCCAAGCCTATCGACAGTTGGCGATTTTGGGTTTATCACTGAGGGAGGGGCGGTGCAAGCTGCCCACACCTGGCTGGTGCATCCACCCAAGTGCTTCGCGGATTCAAGCTCATTTCTACTTCACCGTTTCCAGGGTCGAACCATGCAGAAACCAACCCATCTGTTCAAGCTTGCCCTAGCCCTGCCCATCTCCTTCTTGCTGGCAGATGCAGTTGTGGCCTACCCCTGCGACTCGGTTGGGGGTGAAGCTTACAACCACCACGGCTCCACGGTTCAGGTCAGCAGCGACGCCAACAGCTTCGGGGTTCAGTGGTCGCCTGCCTCCTATGCTGTCGGCAACGGCTTCATTGGAGTTGCCATTGAAACGGTGAACGGCGAGCAAGCCCAGAGCGCCATCAGCCGTCGTCTGTTCGGCCCCGCACTTCGAGTTCAGGGGGTGCAGGTGGTCGGCTTGCTCCAGGATGGTCCTGCTCAACGAGCCGGTCTGGCCCAGGGCGATATTTTGATTGGAGTGGATGGGCAGCGGGTCACCTCCGTGCAACATGTGCAGCAGATCATCCAAAATACCCCGGTAGGCCAATCGGTGCCGATTACCTTCCGCCGTGGTGAGCAGGTGCTGTCAACGGTGGTTGTGGTGGGGGATGGCCGGGTGTTGCGCCCCTTGATGCTGCAGCAGCAGTGAGCCTTGTCGGGATCCCTACCCGGAGACCTCCGTAAATGCCGATGGGAGTTTCAGGATGGGCCGTCTGGGCAGTTTGCGGCCTCAACGGCTTGCTGTTTTTGGCCCTGGTTGCTCTCATTCCTGTCATTTTGAAGCTGCGCTCGGCTCTTGGGGTCACAGAGCAGGCCATGGCCGATTGGCGAGAAGCAGCTCAACAGGCCTTGGCTCCCACTCCCGCTGAGTTGCTGCATCTGCGGGATCGTCTGCGCGAGAATCGCCATACCCTTGCCCGCTGGCAGCGTCGTTTGCAGTTCTGGCAAGGGATCCGCAGGGTGGCCGTTTGGCTGGGGCGTAGGCTTTGAGGGATATGGATAGCAACTATCCTGTCTCCAATCCCATCCGGTTGCAGGTCATGGCCAACGCTCTGGCGGGGATTGCCGAAGAGATGGGAGCCCGCCTCATCCGCGGTTCTTATTCGGCCAACATCAAGGAGCGGCGGGATTGCTCCACAGCTCTGTTTGACTCGCAAGGGGCTTGCATTGCCCAGGCAGCTCACATCCCGGTGCATTTGGGCGCCCTTTCGCAGGCGGTGCGAGCGGTGGTGGCAGCCAACCCGCGACCCGGAGATGTGTTTCTCCTCAACGATCCCTACCAGGGGGGATCCCATCTGCCGGACGTTACGGTGGTCGCGGCCATTCCCGGCTGGAGGGATCCCGACCGGATTTGCGCCTATGCTGTGAACCGTGCTCATCACGCTGATATTGGAGGGATGCGCCCTGGCTCCATGCCCGCCGACTCCACAGAACTTTGGCAAGAGGGGCTGGTGATCCCGCCGGTACGGCTGGCTGGGCTCTCTCTAGAAGGAGAGTTGTACTGGCAGGAGGATCTGCTGCGCCTAATCCTGGCCAATGTGCGCAATGCCGATCAGCGGCGGGGGGATCTGCAGGCCCAGGTGGGGGCCAGCGCAGTGGGGATGAGCCGGTTTCGGGAGTTGCTGGCCCGCTTTGGAGAAGAGGAAGCTTGGCAGTTGATCGCAGGGGTCATCGAGTACAGCCGCCGGCGGATGCGGGCGCAAATTCAGGCTCTGCCCGATGGGATCTACACGGCTGAGGATTGGTTGGAGGGCTACGGGGATCCGCCCGCGCCCCTTGAGATTCGGGTGCAGGTGGAAGTAGAGGGCGAGAAGCTGCGGGTGGACTTCACCGGCACTGCTCCGGCCATGGCGGGAAACCTGAACGCGCCCCTGGCCGTCACCCGCTCGGCGGTGTTGTTTGCCCTGCGCTGTCTGTTGGATCCCACGGCCCCCAGCAATGTCGGCTTGGAGGATCCCATCGAGATCGTGGCGCCGCCCGGCTGCTTGGTGAATGCCCAGTTTCCGGCAGCAGTGGTGGCGGGCAATGTGGAAACCTCGCAGCGCATTGCCGATGTGGTGTTCAAAGCTCTGGCTCCCGTGGCCGGATTGCGGAGCATCGCTCAGGGGCAGGGCACCATGAACAACTGTGTGCTGGGCAACCGCCACTTCACCTACTACGAAACCCTGGGAGGTGGTCAGGGGGCCAGCCGGCAACGACCGGGTTTGGACGGAGTGCATGTGGGCATGAGCAATACCCTCAACACCCCCATCGAGGCTCTGGAGCTGGAGTATCCCCTGCGGGTACTGCGCTACGAGCTACGCCAGGATTCCGGCGGCCATGGCCAACAGCGGGGCGGCTGGGGGCTAATCCGCTCCATCCAGACTTTGCAGGATTGCACCCTCTCCCTGCTCACCGAGCGGCGCCACTATGCCCCCCAAGGAGAACAGGGAGGCGGGCCAGGCCAAGTGGGGATCAACCTCCTCAACGGGGATCCCTTGCCTGGCAAAATCAGCCGCTCCCTAAAAGCCGGCGACGTGATCACCCTCTACACGCCGGGCGGCGGGGCTTGGGGCTCAAACAAGGATGAGCAGGCTCCCGAACCCAGGTAGCGCAGGTGGTCAAGAAACAACTGCTCGCAGCGGCGAAGCACCTCATCGCGGCTGGCGAAGTGCTCCAGCCTTTGCACTTCTTGACCTTTCTCAAACAAAATTAGGGTTGGCAAAGAGCGCACCCGATAGCGGCGCGGCAGCCAAAAATTGTCGTCTACATTCACCCGCAGTACTTTGACCGCCCCTCCCCACTCGGCTACGAGACGGTCGGTAATCGGCTGAATGAAGCGACACAGGCCACACCAAGGGGCGCCGAAATCCACCAAAACCAACCCATCACTTGTCAAAAGTTCTTGATTAAAAGCATCTAAAGCAACTTGCAAGGCCATCACTCCCAAACTAAAGAAGTTCTTTGGGATCATGCTACCAGGCAACTCGGCTGGCTGCAGAAACCATTTGGGGATGGAAAGCATAAAGAATCAATACAAAGCTGAATACCCCCAGATAGGCCCAGCGAAAAAACTCTTGGGGGCGCAGTTGCTGTCGCTTCTGCAGAATGGCCAAGCCGGGGATCACGGAGGTGCGCGCCTTGAGATCGCGGAAGGCCTGCCCGTATTTCCGCTCCAGGCGGTGATCCCCGTGCCAAACCGCAAACAGGTGGTAGGCAATGAGCCCAAGCGAGGTCACCGCCATAAAGCTGGAGCCAATCCACAGGGAATGGGCCACACACCAGATCACCTGGCCCACCATTTGGGGATGACGGGTGATGCGGATGATCCCGGTCTCAAACAGGTGGATCTCCGGCTTGCGAATGGCGGCGATCTCCAGCAAGTTGAAGGTGGCCGGATACAAAAAGAAAAAAGAGAGGGCAGACAAAAGAGCAACGGTGGTGCGAATGCCTGGGACGGCTTGGAGATCCCAGAGAATCACCCCGTCGTAGCGGTGGTTGAAAAAATAGATCAGCAACAGCGGTGCCAAACTGAGGCTCACCAGAGCAAAGAAGATGCGGTACAGACGGGATCCCAGCCAGCTTTCCCCCCAGGGCCGCAAGTAGGCTAATCCGCTGTGAGCACAGGCAAACCCCAAGATCAGGGCTAACATTGTCCAATGGGATCCGTACTGGCCCAGCTTCTGCAGAAAGTCGCTGAAGGGCGTGAACAGCATCTTTTGGGTGACTCCTCTTCCGGTGTTGCTGTGGCTTATGCTTAAAAGTAAGTTACATTAGGTTCCCCATGCTCAAAACTTTTTTTCGGCGTCTTGTCAGCCTGCTCCTGTCTGTAGCCCTTTTGCTGGGCTCAGCGAGCTCAGTTGCTCAGGCTGCCCGTCTCACCGGCAAGTATTACGAAGACAGCATGACCCTGATCCAAACCCTACGCACCGTCCTTTCAGAAGGGGATCCCCTGATGAACCCGGAAGAGGCGCGAGCGGAAGCCATGCAAGCCATCCAGGAGTTTTCTGGGCGCTACCACGGCCATCGCTACGATAAGCTGCAGTCTTTTACCACTTTGCGCACGGTGTTTAACACGCTGGCCTCCCAGTACCGCACTTCCAGTCGACCTCTCAACCCCGAAAAGGTGGAGCGGGTGCTAATGCAACTGGATCGGGCCGAATTGGCCCTGCGCCGAGAAGGTTGAGCTTTTTTAGATCTCCGAGATCCAAATCACAGGCAAATCTCCTCGCTGTGGCCAAACTGTTCCCAGTCCCCGGAAGCCAGCATCTCCTCAGATGTCTTTTGTCAGATGTCTTTTGGAACCTGAAGGGGAAGAGTAAGGCTTTCTTGCTCATTTCGATTTTCGATTGAGGACTTGGGAGGTTGTGATGGTCAAAAATCGTTGGGCTTTGATCCCGCTGCTGCTGATGGTTGGGGCTGTTGCTTCTCACCCAGCTTGGCTCCTGTCTCTCCCAGCCCAAGGACAGGTCGTTGGGGCTGTCGAGGAGGGATCCCCAGGCCCTTTTTTTGCGACGGACGGCCTGGCCCTGCGGGGCTATGACCCGGTGGCCTATTTCATCGACGGCAAGCCGGTCAAGGGATCCCCAGAGTATGAATGGGAGTGGGGAGGGGTGACCTGGAGGTTTGCCAGCGCCGAGAATCGGGAGCGGTTTCGCAACGACCCAGAGCGCTTTGCCCCCCAGTACGGCGGGTTTTGTGCCTGGGCCGTGGCCCACAACTACCTTTACCCGGTGGATCCCTTTGCCTGGAAAATCGTCGATGACAAGCTGTACCTGAACGCCAACCAGCGGGTACAGCGTAACTGGGAGCGCGACATCCCCGGCTTGATCAAGAGGGCAGATGCCAACTGGCCAGCTTTGAGAAGCCGATAGGCCCAAGTCCCTCTGGCCTGGGGTTCAATGGGCGAGGCGCAGGGTCACCTTGATGCCAACTCGGTAGGGGCCGCTTTCGCAGAGTTCCAGCTGGCCGCCCATTTCTCTCAGGAGCCGCTCGCTTACCCGCCAGACGGCACAGCCCTCTGTTTGAATGGGCACATGGCATCGCCCCTCAAGGTTCCACCCCAGGCACAGTCGCCCCTCTTCTTCTGCGGTGGGATAGGGGTGCAAAGCCATCGAACCGTAGCGTAGGGTGCGGATGCCCCAGCGACACACTCCCAGCAGCGCCTGCACCAAGCCGTGGGGATCCGCCCAAACGGTGAGGCTGTCGGGGAGAAGGGGCACCTCAAAGGCCGAGGTGGGTTGTAGGGCCGGCCATTCGTAGCGAATGCCCTGATCCTGGGCCTGTAGGCGAGTTAGGCTGTACACATCCTGCAGGAGGGGGCGTAGTCGGGTCGGTTCCGGTCGCAGAGGTTGGATGGGCAGGTCATGGCGAGCCAGGCGGGTGTATTCCTCAAGCAGCTTGATCAGGCGCTCTACCGCCTCTTTGGCACTTTGAAGGTATTCCCGCTCCTCTTCTGGGGAATCACACAGATCTGACAGCACCAACTGCAGGGATCCCATCTGGCTGCTGAGGGGATTGCGCAGCTCATGGCCGATGCTGACAAGCAACTCTTGTTGAAAGGCCCGCATCACCTCAGAGCGTTCAAAAGCAAATTGCCAATCCACAGCCTCTTGCTTGTCGGCAGAGGCAGCCTGCTGGGGGAGTGGATCGGGTTTGGCTGCAGGCAAGGGTTTCCTCAAGAGGTGCTCCGAAGGAAAGACGGGGGATCCCGTCGAGGTTCAGATCCTTGGGTTTGGATCTTTGAGTTTTGGACAGCGAGGACTACGTCCCGCTGAGGCAATCGGGCTGCGGCAATACCCTGTCTTATGGGATCCTACCCTTTTCTATCCGACGAAGTGGGCGCTGACCACCCGTTCAACCCCGGCCAGATCTCGGTGAACTTGGATCTGCCGATAGCAGCCTCTAGCTTGCAACTGCTCCGCCACCCAAGGGGCTTGGCCTCGCATCACTTCCACCGCCCAAAAGGAGTTCGGGGCCAAGTAATCCGGTGCTGCTTGAATCAACAGCCGCAAGTGGGCTAGGCCATCTTCTCCGCCATCCAGAGCCTGTCGTGGCTCGTGCAGTCGCACCTCCGGCATGAGCGAGGCCAGCTCAGCAGAGGGAATGTAGGGAGGGTTGGAAACCAGGCCGCGCAGCTGCCCCCGCCAGGGATCCAAGGGCACAAACCAGGATCCCAGCAGCAACTTCACCCGCTCCTGCAGATGGTGGGCTGCCACATTGTCTGCTGCAATAGCCAAGGCCTCTGGGCTAGAATCCACGGCCAGAAGCCGCAACTGGGGGTGCTGATGGGCCAACGCAATGGCAATCGCCCCGCTGCCTGTACCCAGGTCGGCAAAACAGGATCCCGGCGGCAGAGGATTGGCCTGTAGCCAAAGGGAAGCCTGCTCCACCAGCAGCTCGGTCTCCGGGCGTGGTATCAGCACCGCCGGCGTCACCCGCAAGCTCAAGCCCGCCCACTCAACTTTGCCCAACAGGTACTGTAGGGGGATGCGCTCTTCCACCCTTTGCCGCCAAAGGGCCTGCACCTCCTCCAGGGGATTCCCCTCCCCAGCCGGAGCGCGACCCATCAACCGCTCCAATGGCCCCCACCCCAGCCGTTCCCTGAGCAAAATCTCCACTTCCTCGGCAGGGATCCCAGCCGCTTTTGCCGCCCTCAGGGCTTGGGCACGCCACTCTGTTAACCGCTTCACCAGAGCAGACGGGGATCCCATCAGGGGCTTAGGTTAACGCTGAGGCTGGGGACTTGCAGAAGGATTGGCCGGTCGGGCCAGGGATTGGATATACTCCAGCGCCGAGCGAGAGGGGATAAAGGCAATTTTTTGCACATCGGCCTGCGCGTCGGGGGCCAGCATACGCTCTACCACAATGGCCAGCGAGGTCACTTCAATCTGGGTTTTCCCAACCACATCCGGGTTCTGCGCCGCCGCCCGATCCAAAGCCCTCCGCAAATCGTTGCGGTCGAAGAAGAAGGGCACCACCTCATGGCCATCCTGCTCGATGGTCAGCAGCCCCTCTCCGGAGCGGCCATAGAACAGAGGCACACCAATCGCTTCTGCAGGCACATCTTGACCGGTTTCCTTCAGCACCTGCTTGGCTGCTTCCACATCAGAAGCCCGAGGCACCACCTCAAAATACAGGTCACTATTCTTGGCGCGCTCCTCTTCCGATTTTTCGTAGGCATACCCCAGCGAGAGAGGCACCACCCGGGCTTGACTGGCTATCTCGGGGTTGCTGGCTTTCACCTGCTCCAACACTTGCTGGGCCTGGGCCTGATCCAGCCAGAAGGAAACCACTTGGATGGTGCGGCCATCCCGCTCCACATTGGCGACAACGGGGGTGCCGTTCTGAGACACGATGGCAAAAACAGGCACCAGATTCAGCCGTTCCGCCACCTCTTGCCGGCTCATGGGGCCTGCCGCAGCCTGAGCCAGTAGAGCACTCTCCTGAGCCCAAACGGGAGTCACAGCCAAGCCCCCCCAAGCTGTTCCGATCAGGATCCCGGCTACGCCGCCCACCTGAGCTGCACAGCGGCAGAGGGAGCGCACAGGCGATACTACATTACAACGCGTCATTCTCATCTCAACTCCCGGCATCGCGCCTTGTTCTGGTTGCTATGAGGTCAGCTTCCTAAGTACTAACCAACAGCCTGGGGCAAATCAAAAGCTGCCTAGATTAAACCCGCTCAACAGGGCTTAGGCTAGCGATGCGGCACACTCTCAGCCTTAGGATCCCGGTTGGCCATCGCTGACAACACCCCGGCACACCTATCTTGAAGAGCGCTCTTGGGCCACCCTAGAAGCCAAGGCTAGAACATCTGCTCGACCTCTGTCGAGGGGCAAAGCCCCTATTTTGGGTGGGGATCCCGCATCACCCAATACTATATACGGAGTCGCATACAACTGATCCACGCTAGATGCAGATCCCTCCGAGGGTTGTGTACCCAGCTCTCCCATAAAACGCTGCCTATTCCAGCCTTGTTCGGCGGTGTCCTGATGTAGCCGCGCAAACGTGGCAGCTGCTGTTAACTTTTGTTAAGGTAGGGGTGCGAACCCACAGCTGTAGGGAGCATGACTCTAGTCAATAATAAGCTCAACTATACTGAAAACAATGTATAATATGTTCAGTACGGATTACTACCAGTTGATCTTTCTGTTTACTTTCGAGTCTGCCAACATGGTAGCCAAAGCAAAGCAGAAAATTGGTAGTAAGACGACACGGAAACTGCGCTTTGGGTATTCTACTCAAAGCTTTGCGGGATACCGCCATTCTGTTTGGAAACAAACAGAATGCTATCGCTGCATAGTTGAACAGTGATGTTCAGCAGTGTTCAGCGTAAATGTATCAGCATTGAGTCATGGCTTAAGATCTTCACCGCTGAATTCAACCAATTTGAGACCATCAACGCTACTCAGGCCTGGTCTTTGTTTTTCACCATCAGCGCTTCCGATCGGCTGCTGGGTGACAACCCGGCTGTTGGCCGCTACCTAACGTTGGCTTTGTTCAGCGCCGTCCTCACCGGGATCCTGAATGTGCTGGTGGCTTCTTAGCTTATGGGGGTGTGGGGGTAGCTAAGCCCCGTACTGTACGTAGGGTCAGTGCCGGGATACAGATACCCCCACATGGTGTATGATGGGAGCAGTTGCACAAAACGGCTTTTGCCGGAATCTGGTGCGACTACGCGGTGGGACATCCCGTGTCTGCTCGCTGAGGGTTCTTGCGAAAGCTCCCCGATGAAGCGAGAAGCCCACCCTGTACCCGTAGGGTCAGCGATGGGAGTATGTCACCTAGACCCTTTGCGGACGGAACGAGTTTTTTGTTAAGAGGCCGCCGGCAGAGGCAGCTTGACCTGAGACAAGGGGATCCTGCTCTCAGGTTTTTTGATTTTGAATGGGAAAGGATCCCTTGTTCTCTTTGTGGGGCTGTCTTCCGATGAAAGCTGCTGGGATAGATTTCGCGGAAACGGATCACTTTGAGGCGCCGCCTCTGACCACCAAGTTGCCCCTGCTGCTGGCCCCGGCGGGGGATTGGGAGTGTGCCAAGGCGGCAGTGGAAAACGGAGCCGATGCCATTTACTTTGGGCTGGAGCGCTTCAACGCCCGGATGCGCGCCCGCAACTTTACGGAAGCGGATTTGCCGGAACTGATAGCCTGGCTGCACCGGCGGGGGGTACGGGGCTATGTTACTTTGAATACTCTGGTTTTTCCAAGGGAGCTGACGGAAGCCGAGGGATACATCCGCTCGATGATCGCGGCGGGGGTGGATGCGGTGATTGTGCAGGATATTGGCATCGCCCGCCTGATCCGGCATCTTTCCCCCGATTTCCCCATCCATGCTTCCACGCAAATGACCATCACCAGTGGAGTGGGAGCGGAGTTTGCCGCTGAGCTGGGCTGTGAGGTGGTGGTGCTGGCGCGGGAATGTTCCCTCCAGGAAATCGCCCAGATCCAGGCCTATCTGCAAGAGAAGGGATCCTCCCTATCTCTGGAGGTCTTCGTGCATGGGGCGTTGTGTGTGGCCTACTCGGGGCAATGTCTGACCAGCGAGGCGCTGGGGGGGCGTTCGGCCAACCGAGGCGAATGTGCTCAAGCCTGCCGCATGCCCTATGAGCTGGTGGTAGACGGGATCCGCCGCGACTTGGGGGAGAAGCGGTATCTGCTCAGCCCTCAAGATTTGGCCGGGCTGGAGGTGCTACCGGAGCTGGTGAAGCTGGGGATCCGCTGTCTGAAAATTGAGGGCCGGCTGAAATCCCCAGAATATGTAGCCAATGTAACGCGGGTGTATCGGCAGGCCTTGGATGCGCTGGGGGTGGGACAGCCGTGGCAGCCCTCGCAACAGGAACGCTACGAGCTGGAGATGAGCTTTTCTCGTGGGCTCTACACAGGCTGGCTGCGGGGCATCAACAACCAGGAGCTGGTGCACGCGCGGTTTGGCAAGAAACGGGGGGTTTACCTGGGGCAAGTGGTGGGGATCCAACAGGATCAGGTGGGGATCCGGCTGGAGGCACCCCTCAAAGCCGGGGATGGCGTGGTGTTTGACCAGGGGCAGCCGGAGTTGCCGGAGCAGGGGGGGCGAGTTTACCGGGTGCAAGAGAAGCAGGGGCTGGCCTGGCTCAGCTTCGGAGAGGGGGTCATTGATCTCAAACGTCTGCGGGTGGGGGATCGCCTCTGGAAGACCAGCGACCCGGAACTGGAAAAGCGCCTGCGCCAAAGCTACGCCGGGGATCACCCCCGCTTTCAGCGGCCTGTCCACATGGAGGTTCACGGCCAAGTGGGATCCCCGCTGACGCTGATCCTGCGGGATGAGCAAGGCCATACGGTGCAGGTGGATTCGCCGCTGCCCCTGGAAGCTGCCCACCGCCAACCCCTCACCACCGAAAAACTGCGACAGCAACTGGGCCGTTTGGGCTCCACTCCCTTCAAGTTGGGATCCCTGCACAATGCCTTGCAGGGGGAGGTAATGCTGCCGGTGAGCCTGCTCAACCAGATGCGCCGACAAGCGGTGGAACGCCTACAAGCTCTGCGAGCTCAGCCCCCGCGCTGGCAACTCAATCCCGAAGCTCGCTGGCAAGATCTGGTGCCTTCTCAGGAGGAGCCCGCAAGGGGATCCCCGCAGTTGGTGGTGTTGGTGCGGGATCCGGCGCAACTGCCGGCGGCGATAGCCAGCGGTATTAGGCAGATCTATCTGGAGTTTGAGGATCCCCGCCGCTATCGGGAGGTGATCCGCACAACCAAAGCCGCCCATCCCGAGGTGGAACTGTGGGTCGCTCCGCCCCGCATCACCAAGCCAGGAGAAACCTGGATCCTAAAGCAAGTGTTGGCCGCTGGGGCCGATGGCTACTTGGTGAGAAATTACGACCATCTCCGTTTCTTTGCCGGTCAGCGCTGCATTGGGGATTTTTCGTTAAATGTGGCCAATCCCATCACGGCCCACTATCTCAAAACCCGTTACAACCTGGAGCGCCTGACGGCTTCCTATGACCTCAACCACGAGCAACTGGGATCCCTGCTGCAAGCCGGCCCCGCCCATAGGTATGAGGTTACCCTTCATCAACATATGCCCCTGTTCCACATGGAGCACTGCGTCTTTTGCGCCTTTTTATCCAGCGGAACGGATTACACCAATTGTGGTCGCCCATGTGAAAAACACGAGGTGAAGCTGAGGGACAGAGCCAATGTCGAGCACATTTTGAAGGCCGATGCCGGCTGTCGGAATACCCTCTACAACGGCAAGGCCCAAACGGGGGCAGAATATGTGCCGAAATTATTGGCCTTGGGCCTGCGCTATCTGCGCATCGAATTTTTGCATGAATCCCCCGCCGAGATCCAACAAACCCTGCACCGCTATCAGCAACTCCTACAAGGTCAACTCAGCGGATCCCAACTGTGGCAGGAGCTGAAGCTACACAGCCAATTGGGGGTTACGCGCGGGTCTTTGGAGAGTTAACGGCTGCGCTGTCTTTCTCTAGGGCGCCGGCTCTGCAGCTGTGCTCCGACCGGAGCAATGCGAAAAACATTCCGGCAAAGTTGGCGTAAAATTTCCTCAGGGTATTGTTATTCCCAGGTGCTTCCCCAACCTCTTCTCAGCTTTTTCTCTATCCTCTGGTTGCCGTGAAACACACCCTCAGCGCCCTCGTGCAGGATCAGCCTGGCGTTTTAACCCGCATTGCGGGGATGTTTGCCCGTCGCGGCTTTAACATCGACAGCCTCACCGTTGGCCCCACCGAACGACCGGGGATCTCTCGCATCACCATGGTGGTGCAGGGCGATGAACACGATGTGGAGCAGATGACGAAGCAGCTCTACAAGCTCATCGACGTGCTGAAAGTTACCGATATCACCCATGTTCCCTGCGTGGAACGGGAGCTGATGCTGGTCAAGGTCAATGCCAGCCCCGATACCCGCTCCGCCATTATGGATGTGGCCCAAATGTTTCGCGCCCGGATTGTGGATGTGGCGGAGGAGTCTTTGACTCTCGAGGTAACCGGGGATCCCGGCAAAATGGTGGCCATCATCAAGATGTTGACCAGCTTTGGCATCCGTGAGATCGCCCGTACCGGCCTGGTGGCTCTCACCCGCGAGTCCGGCGTGAATACGGAATACCTGAAGCAACACCCCACCTTAGTTACCGTCTGATGGCCTCAGGGGAAGCGATGCCAAAACTGGGGTGGAGTTGTAGGGGATCGGTTCTGCGGGGCACGATTAGCCTTGTGGCTATTGTGCTGGTGGGGCTGCTGGTCGGCTGTGGCCCCAGGCCGCCAAAACCGATTGTGCAGCAGGCCCTCGCCTATCAGATCGCTCATTTGTCCGGGCCGGTGGGATCCTTGGTGGGCAGTGACCGGTTGTCGGCACATCTGGAATTGCAGGATGTGAAAATCCGCCAGGATCGCCGTGAACCCTTGCTGTTGGCCTCAGGAGAAACCCTGGAAGGCCATCACCTCAGCGGTACCTACACCCTAATCGTGCATCCGCCGGGATCCCGCCGCCCCTATCGCCGCAAAGGGGATCCCTTCCAGCTCACCCTGGCCCACCAAAAGGCACAAACTGTTGCTACACAACGCTCGCCCGACCGCGTCAAAACCGTGCCCGAACGGTGGCTGCTGGCCTACAGCTCACCGGATTCCAAGACTTGGGAGGTCATCGACTTTCTGCCTCAGCCCGCACCGGCACCGGAGTTGCCTCCTGCCGGGCCAGAACCTACACTGCCGGCAACTGCACCTGCTGCCGCCGACGTTGGCAGGACGGAGTCCGATGGAGCTCCCAGCCCTACCAATACTTCTACTCCCACCTGAAGCAGAGTTATGGGGATGTCCCAGCTCACCGCAGCAGAGCTGCCCCCCAGCCAAATAGCCCATCCACCAACAGGGTATTCAGCACTGCTCCCGCAAATGCCCAATGGTGCAAGCGGCGGGATCCCTGGACTCTCCACAATCCAACACCCAGCAACAGAAGGCCCAAGCCGATGCCCCAACCCAGGCCCCAGGGGGTAGCCATTTTGTCGAGGGCCGCCCTAAAAGGGACAACCGCCTGCTCCAACCGGTCAAACTGCATCGCCTGCCGCCACTCAGGCAGCAGCCCCACCGAGTGAATGTAGAGATCTGTAACCGCCGTACCCCACAGGGAGCCGAGATAAAACCAGGTACCGATGCGGGCAAACCGTCGCCGTGTCCCCCACCAGACAATCGGGATCCCCAAGGCTTCCATGGGCATGTGCCAAAGAGGCTCAAAGCGCAGCCATCCCCAATACAGGGATCCTGCCAGCCAAGTCAGGGTAAAGCCGTACAGCAAATCTCCCCACAGGCGGGTACGGGGCTGGGAGTAGAGATGCAAGCTAAGGCCCAGCCAGCCCAAAGACATCACCAAGCTGACCCAAGGGGCATACCGCACCAGGGGCGCTTGCACAAAAACGGGCAGACTCACGAGCAGAGCTGCCACTCCCCCAATGGCATGGTGGGATCGAAAACGCCTTTGAGCCGAGAGAGGGCGGGGATCCAGCCCGGCCAAACGCTCAGAGGACAGCAGAGGCTCATCTTGGAGAGGGGGTAAAAAAGGTGTAGAAGACAAAATGCAATATTAAAAACCTTTACATCAGTTAACATACCACTTTCTTCACCCTTCTCTCTTCTCGGCAGCGGATGTTCGTTTGCAGGAGGGAAGAAGCCCTGGGATTCCTTGGGAGCTGAAATTGGCATTCCCTCTCCAGAGATGTCAGGGTGGGAAGGAGGTGCTGGCCGGAGGAAACTGTATGGACTTGTTGTTGGCAGGAGACATCGGGGGCACCAAAACCAGCCTCAGCCTTGTCAATGCCGAGGATCCCGAGCACAGCCTTTACCACTGCCGCTATGCCAGCCAAGATTACGCCAACCTCGCCCCAATGGTGGGAGAGTTTCTGGCCCAGGCTCGGCGGGAGCTGGGGCGAGATCCACAGCCTGCTGCCGCCTGTTTTGCAGTGGCCGGCCCCGTCATGGAAACAAGGGGCTCAGGGTCTGAGGGACAGACTGCCAAAGTGACCAACTTGCCCTGGGATCTGCAGTCGAGCCAATTGGCCGCAGAGCTGGGGATCCCGCGCGTAGCCTTGATCAACGACTTCAGCGCTGTGGGGTATGGCGTGCTTGCCCTCGGCGACCAGGATCTGGACACCTTGCAAGTGGGTGAGCGTCAACCGCGGGCTCCGATTGGCGTGATGGGAGCAGGCACGGGTTTGGGGCAGGCTTACCTTACCTGGGGAGAAGGGGGTTACCAAGTTCATGCCAGCGAGGGCGGTCACGTGGACTTTTCCCCGCGCACCCCTCTGGAGTGGGAGCTCTTGAGGTATTTGCAAAAACGGCACGGACGTGTCTCCACCGAGCGGGTGGTCTCGGGGCAGGGGATCGTTGCCATTTATCAATTTTTGCGGGATAGCCAGTGGGGCTCAGGAGAAGAACAGCTGCTGGCCCAAATTGAGGCTTGGGAAAAGGGAGCTAAGCATATTGACCCGGCAGCCCAAATTGCCAATGCTGCCATGGAAGCACGGGATCCTCTGGCGGTGGAGTGTCTGCGGCTTTTCATCAGCCTGTACGGGGCTGCAGTCGGGAACTTTGCCCTACACCTATTGCCGCGCGGGGGCCTGTTCATCGCTGGGGGGATCGCGCCCAAGCTCTTGCGCCTACTGCATCAAGGGGAGTTTTTGTCCTCGTTTTTGGATAAGGGGCGGATGCGTCCTCTTCTGGAGCAACTGTCGGTGCAGGTGGTGGTGAATGCGCAGGTGGGGCTGAGGGGAGCTGCTCGCTACGCCGCCAACCTTTGGTAGGGAGCGGCCGCTGCTACTGAGGTTGCCGCCCCGGCCCAGCAGGCGATCGCAGCAATCCCAATGGGTGCTGGAAAATCTCGCCCAGCTGCCCTTTGCCGGGATCCCAGACTCCATCTTGAGCCAGCAGATGGGGCAAGATGGGATTGCGCCTTTGCTTGGCTGGCCCCATACCGGAAAGCACTCCGCCTGGGGCTGCGCTATCCAACCGACAATGATTGCCACCACGCAGAGGGACTTCATATCATAGAAAATTCATGGTTGATCCGATGAATCCAATCTTTTGGGCTTTGGGCATAGCTGTGCTGCTGGCCGTGGGCTTGGCAGCCTATCTGTTGACTGCTCGCAAATACGAGTCTCCCGCCTCTGTGGCCAAGTCTTACGACGAGTGGACTCGGGATGGGATCCTAGAGTTTTACTGGGGCGAACACATTCACCTAGGCCACTACGGCTCTCCTCCCCAACGAAAAAATTTTCTGCAGGCCAAGCACGACTTTGTCCACGAGATGGTGCGCTGGGGGGGGTTGGATCGACTGCCTGCAGGGACAACCGTGTTGGATGTGGGCTGCGGCATTGGTGGGAGCTGCCGCATCTTGGCCCGTGACTACGGCTTTGTTGTAACCGGTATCACCATCAGCCCTCAGCAGGTGAAGCGGGCCCAGGAGCTCACCCCCCCTGATCTGCCTGTCCAGTTTCAGGTGGCAGATGCCCTCGACCTGCCCTTCCCCGATGCCAGCTTCGATGTGGTGTGGTCCATTGAGGCAGGGCCTCACATGCCGGACAAGGCCCGCTATGCCCAAGAGATGCTGCGGGTGTTGAAGCCAGGGGGAATCCTGGTGGTGGCGGACTGGAACCAGCGGGACGACCGGCAAAAGCCCCTGAACTTTTGGGAGCGGCTGGTGATGCGGCAACTGTTGGATCAATGGTCACACCCTTCCTTCTCCAGCATCGAAGGCTTTGCCGAGCAGTTGGAGGCTACTGGCCTGGTGGCGGGACGGGTAGAAACCGCCGACTGGACTCAGGAGACCCTTCCCTCTTGGCTGGATTCCATCTGGCAGGGCATTGTCCGTCCCGAAGGGTTGCTGAAGTTTGGCTTGGTGGGCCTGATTAAGTCGCTACGGGAGGTGCCCACTTTCTTGCTCATGCGCCTGGCCTTCGGCACCGGCCTCTGCCGCTTTGGCATGTTCCGGGCCGTGCGAGCCGCCACGTCGGCAGACTCCACCCGCACAGAAGTGGTTGCCCACAGCAGCCAATAGGAGAATAAGAGAGATGACAACTCTTGCTCCCACTCCGGATACTTTAGCAGCCCTCTACGACGTGATTATCGTCGGCGGAGGCATCGCGGGCTTAACCCTAGCTTGTGCCCTGCGGGGATCCGGCCTGCGGTTGGCCCTCATTGAGGCCCAGTCGGCTGAGGCAGTCAAACAGCGCCCCCTGGCCTATGCCCTTTCGCCGCTGTCAATCCGCATCTTCCGGGCCGTCGGGGTGTGGGAGGCGCTGGCTCCCCACATTACGCCCTTTGCTCAGGTGATTTTAACCGACGCCAACGCTCCCCAGCGGGTGACGTTTAGGCCGGAGGATGTGGGGGAAGCGGCAGTTTTCTACTGTGGCGAGCATGCCTGGCTGCAGCAGGCGCTCCAGGAGCAGGTGGCTGCCGATCCCAAAATTAGCTGCTACTACGAAGCCAAGGTGGAGAGTGTAACCTATGGGAAGGCTGCAGCCGAGGTAGAGCTGGAAACGGCCCAGGGGCGTCGCCAACTGCGGGCCTCCCTGGTGGTCGCCGCCGACGGCCTGCGCTCCCAGGTGCGGCAGTGGGCAGGGATCCCTAGCGACGGCTGGGACTATTGGCAGTCCTGCATCACCGCCTTGGTGGCCCCTTCCCAAGACCACCAAAACATTGCCTACGAGCGCTTCTGGCCTGCCGGCCCCTTCGCCATCTTGCCCCTGCCCGGCAACCGCTGTCAGGTGGTCTGGATCATGCCCCACGAGCAGGCCAAAGCCACCCTGGCCCTTCCTCAGGCCGACTTCTTGGCCGAGATGCAGCGCTACTACGGCGGTCAGAGCGGCCAGCTCACTTTGCTGAACCGGCCCCAGGTTTTCCCGGCTCGCCTACGGCAAAGCCGCCGCTACTATCAGCATCGTCTTGCCTTGGTGGGAGATGCCGCCCACCACTGCCATCCGGTGGCTGGCCAAGGGCTCAACCTCGGCATCCGCGACGCCGCTGCCCTGGCCCAGGTGCTCCTAGACGCCTGGAGACGGCATGAGGATCTGGGAGATGTCAAAGTCCTGCGCCGCTACGGTCGCCGTCGCCGCTGGGAAAACTGGGTGGTGCTGCTCTTCACGGATCTGCTCGCCCGCACTTTCTCCAACTCCTACTGGCCCGTAGTGGTTATGCGGCGGTGGATCCTGAGAGGGATGATGGCCTTCCCCCCCCTGCGGTGCTTGCTGCTGTGCTTGATGACGGGACTTTGGGGGAGCTCTCCCTACAGTCCCAGCTCCTCCTTGGCCTTCTGAGCGGCCAGGAGCACCTCCGCATCTTCGGCCTGCGACCAGTCGGGGTCGGCGATCTCGGCGTAGAACCTTTGGTCGTAGGAGCGGGTTTGCACCACCACCGGCATAGGCACAGCGTGGCCGAGAAGGAGGGCCTGTTGCTTGGAATCCAGCTTGGCCAACACCGTTCTCAAGTTCTGGCTGCCCGCCACCCCTGTGAACACCGCCTCGATATCTTGGTCGTCGTTGAGGAGTGCCGTAATGCGAGTGCCCAACTGCGACATCACCTCGCTGTCGATGCTGGAAGGGCGCTGATCCACCACCAGCAGCGTGACAAAGTACTTGCGCATCTCGCGGGCAATGGTGCCGAAGATGGTCTGCTTGGCCGCCCGCGGATTCAAAAAGCGATGGGCCTCCTCGATGGTGATGCACAGTTGACGGGGCCGGTCGAGGGGATTTTTGGATTGCAAGTACCGCTCCGTCTGATGTACGTAGGCCTGGTGAATGCGGCGGGTGATGACGTTGGCAGCCAACATGTAGGAAAGCAAGTTGGACTGGGATCCAAACTCGATAACCACGTGAATGCCGCGGCTGAGGGCATCCAAAATCTGGCCGATGTAGTTGTGGGGCAGGGTGCTGCGGATGTACTTGAGGTTGTCAAGGCGGGTGAGCTTGCGCTGCAGGGCCATCATCGAGGCTTTGTTGCCCATTTTCTGTTCGCAAAACTCTTGAATCTCGGTGTTGGAAAGGCTCAAGAGGCGGCTGATCCAGTCGCGGCCAAACTCGTTGCGCAGGATAATGGCGTTTTCCAGGCTGGCTTCCGATAGGTTCAGCTCCTCTGCCAACAGGGCCAGATCCTCCACCTCGATCTGGTTGTAGGCGATGAAGAGCTCCTGCGCATCCCGCACCCCTCGCCGCCGGGTGGAATCGGGATCCAGGGTATAGATTTGTACCTGACCGGGAAAGAGCTGCCGCAAGCCTTTCACAGTAGTGGCGTGCTTGTCTTCGCTGGCCGCCTCCCAGCCGTACTCGGAGTGCATGTCAAAGATCAGGTTCACCGCCGCCCGTTTGCGGATGATACCGGCCAGGATCAGGCGGGCTAGAAAGGACTTGCCGGTGCCCGATTTGCCGAAAATGCCGTTGCTGCGCTCCACCCAGCGATCCAAGTCCAAACAGATGGGCACAGCCATGTCGAGGGGCTGGCCGATAGCAAAGTTGCGCCGCTCCGGGTCGTCTTCCCAGCCGAAGACGGTGCGAAAGTCCAGTTCCCGTGCCTCATACACCTGTGAAAAATGGGCGGGCACTGTTTTCACGGGCAGCAGCTCCATGGCGCCAGCGGAAGGGGGTTCTTGGCCGAGGGGAGCTGCCAACGCTTCTGGCCGTTCGGGATTGACCAGGGGATGCAGCCTTTCCCCTTCCGTTTGCCGCGGCACCAACATCAGCATCGGGGTGAGGGCAATAATGCCATAGGTACCGGTACCGGCCAGCACCTCCTGCAGCAAGGTCTCTTCCGGGCGGGGGGGATTGACCAGAATTTGGGGGTTGCTGGTTTCTAGGGTAACGTCAGTAAGCAGGCCAAAGAAGCGGTTGCGCTGCCCCTGGATCACCACGAATTTGCCCACCCGCAAGTCTTCTACCGAGACAGCGGGATTGAGGCGAGCTTCCAGCCCTCGACTCAGGGATCCCTGAATCACGGTGGCCAAAGGTTGAGGAGGGGTCATGGCAGTGGGGGTTGGGTTCCAGATGCCTTATTCAGCTAGAAATCGCAGGAGCCCCGCACTGTACCCGTAGGGTCAGTGTCGGGAGGAATGCGGAAGTTATGATAGAACCATGACCCAAGTCCTGACCGTCTCCTGCAAGCTCAAGGTGTCCCAGTCGCAAGCCGCAAAGTTGGATGCGACAATGGATGCCTTTGTGCAGGCGTTGAACTGGGTCAACCAAAACACACCAGAAAAAGTAGTCAACGCAGTCAAACTCCAGTCCCTTTGCTATTACCAGATTCGCGCTCGGTTTGGCTTGTCCAGTAACTTGGCTCAACAGGTGTGCAGACGGGTAGCGGGTTCCCGCAAAGTGGCTAAGCAGAAAAAGCGTCCCGTCAAGGAGTTTAAGAGCGGCTTTGTTACCTACGACGCCCGTATCTTTTCGTTTCGCGAGAAAGACTGGACGGTGTCGCTGACCACGGTGGAGGGTCGGGAGCGCTTTGAGCTGGCGATTGGCCGCTACCAGAGAGAACAGTTGGCAGGCTCCAATCCCAAATCTGCCACTCTGGTCAAGCGTAAAGACGGCTCCTACTCCATTCAAATCTGTGTGGAAGCGGAGCCATCCCCACCGCAACGCACGGGCAGAGTGCTGGGGGTGGATTTGGGAAGGACGGATATTGCTCATACATCGGAAGGAGATAACTGGAATGGACAGCAGTTGAACAAAGTCCGCGACCACTACTCCCGGTTGAGGGCGGTACTCCAACGCAAAGCCAGTAAGGGCACCCGCAGTTCGCGGCGCAGATGCCGTCAACTGCTGCAACGGCTGTCTGGCAAGGAGAGACGCTTTCAAGCGTGGGTTAATCATCGCATCTCCAAAGCTATTGTCTCCAGGGCAAAAGCTACCAACAGTGCTATCGCTCTGGAAGACCTGACAGGGATCCGGGAAAGGGTTAATCAACAGCCACGGAGCAAGACAGAGCGTAGACGGGCCAACAACTGGGCGTTTTATCAACTCCGTCAATTTTTGGAGTACAAGGCTCTGCGTGCGGGGGTTGCTTTGATTCTGGTGCCGCCTGCCTACACGTCGCAGACCTGCCACCGGTGTTTGCACATTCATCCCGACCCTGCGCAATCCTACCGCAGTGGAAAGAAGTTTAAGTGTGGACACTGTGGATGGGAAGGGGATGCGGATTTGAATGGTGCGAATGTGATTGCGCTTTTGGGGGCTGCTGTAAACCAGCCTAGAGGTTCGTGGTTGGCTTGCCAACTGCAGGGCTACCGAAAGCCCGCCCTGTGCTGCGAAGCAGTCAGGGTCGGGTAGTTTACTTGCCCATCTGTAAGCGGGCGCTGGTGCGGGGGGCGCCATCCTGCACAATCCAGGTGCGGACGATCTCCACTTCCTCCGGCGTCCAAAAGCCCAGACGGGACAGGGGCAGCCCGCGAGCTTGAATGTAAGCAATCTCAGGGGATCCGCCGCGAGCTTGGGGGCGGTTGGGGTTGATGGCGTTGAGGATGTAGGCGTGGCGGCTCGTCCACCGGGGATTGATCAACTCGCTATTGGGATCCCCTGGCCTGACATAGGCCATCGTGGCCTCATAACTGTCCAGCAACTGGGTGCGCTGCCGTCCTGCCGGCTGATGGCAACCCACACAACTGGCTTCTAGCAGCGGTTTGACATCCCGTTCGTAGGTAAATTGCGGTTCGGTGCGAAAACTCAGCTGAATGGCCTGCTCGAGGGGCAGCCCCTCTTGGGGAGAAAGCGTGAGGGTGTAACGGGTGCTAAAGCGCAAGGGATCCCGAGGCTTAAGCAACAACTCGTCTCCCTGCACATCAAAAATAACCGCTGCCGGCGGATCCAACTGAACCGCCAGACGTTGTAGATTGGGATCCAGTGGCCGATTGAATTGCAGCCGAATGACTCCATCCACAAAAACATCCTGCTGTTCGGGAGTAGGCTGGGAAGACACCCACTCCAAAAATGCCTGACTTTGAGAAGCATTCGACTGAGGCCAAACTTGCCGATGAGACTCGATGACAAAGAACGCTGCTGCCAACAACAACAGCCCCGCCCAAGTTCGCCACCGCCGCCAATGGCGAAAGACATTTTGTACGGTCGGAGTGTTCATTGCCGCAGACCCAATTTAACTGTTGTCAGAATAGCGAACTTACCCACACTTCAGCCATTGATGAGGTACAAACTGCCAGGGATCCCCAGCGGATCATGAGGATCCCTTGCTCTGAAAAGTAGAGAAACAATGAGCACCGGAGCGAAGGGAAGAGGTCGCTGCTCCCAAGCCCCTAGAGGCCGAAAGGAATACCAAAGGCTTTACCCAAGCTGAGATGAACTCACCAGCAGGGAAAAGCATCCAGGGAGACAGCAAATCAGTTGACCCGCTCCAGCTTGATGTTGTGGTGGCCCAGCTTGATCTCAAACTCATCTCCGGGCTTGAGGCCCATCTTCTTGGTGTAGGCAGCTCCGATCAGGAGATTGCCATTCTTATGAACCGAAACCCGGAAGGTAGGAGCGCGGCCACGGGATCCATTTTCGTCACTAGCGCCGAGATCCACGCCAACGGCCTTCAACAGGGCGTTGTTAAACTGCATTAGATTCACTCGCTCCTGACCATTCTTGGTGTAGGTGACATAACCACAGGCGCGAGCTTTTTCCTTGCGATCCGCATTTCCCATTGAAGTTACCTTGTCGAGGAGCTCTTGGCCAGTGAGTGGTTTTGGTTTACTGGTTGTAGCCATATCGAGATGGTTTTAGGGACAACTGTTAGTGTAGCCAGAAACAAACAGCGATTGCAATAGAGTTTGATCCAACTCTTCTTAATTAGAGGGAATGAGTGCGCGACTGCAATGGGATCTGAGGGCTGGTTGCGCAAAACAGCAGTGGGGAATTCCCTCTGAAGGCCAGAACCTATGGGGGAGACTTTGGCTGAAATGGGGAATGATAGGCTCTCAGGCCCTATTCTCGACAGGGTCAAAAGTATCTTTGGGCGAGGGATCCCCGCTTTGCCGCCGGAATTGAGCAAAAGCAGGGAAACTGGAAACAAGGCTGTTTGCGTGTCACTCAATATGGATCCCTTTTGGTCGGGGCGGCGTCTCCTCATTGGGGTGAGCGGGGGGATTGCTGCTTACAAAACGGCAGCTTTGGTGTCTGCTCTGGTGCAGCAGGGAGCAGAGCTCAAGGTGGTTTTGACAAAAGCTGCGGAACATTTTATTTCTCCTTTGACTTTTGCCACCTTGTCCCGCCAGCCGGCTTTTACGGATGCCGCCTTTTGGCAAGCAACACGAGGACGACCGCTGCACATCGAGTTGGGGGAATGGGCGGAGGCTCTCCTCATTGCACCCTTGTCGGCCAACACCTTGGGCAAGTTGGCTCATGGGCTGGCGGATAACTTGCTCACCAATGTGGTTTTGGCTTCCCGGTGTCCGGTGGCGGTGGCACCGGCTATGAATACGCAGATGTGGAAGGCAGAGAAGGTGGCCGAGAATTGGCAGCGGCTACACCAGGATCCCCGTTTTTGGGCCTTGCCGACGGCCAGTGGCCGCCTGGCCTGTGATGCGGTGGGGGAAGGGCGCATGTTGGAGCCGGAGGCGCTGCAGGAGTATGTGCGGGCTTTGCTCTGGACAGGGGGGAAAAAAGATTGGCAGGGCAAGCGGGTGTTGGTGACGGCGGGGGGTACACGGGAGCCCATCGACGCGGTGCGTTTTATCGGCAATCCGGCCAGTGGTCGGATGGGCGTGGCATTGGCGGTGGCGGCGGCCTGCCGAGGAGCGACGGTGACGCTGGTCCATGGGCCGTTGGGGATCCCCTTTGATCCAGCGCCCTTCGCCATTCGGGCCATTCCGGTGGAGACGGCAGCCCAACTGGAGGCGGCTTTGCAGGCGGAATTTCCCCAGGCGGATCTCTTGTGGATGGCTGCTGCTGTGGGGGATGTGCGCCCCTCTCAGGTTTACGCGGGGAAGCTGCCCAAAGCCGATCTACCCCAGATGTTGCCGTTGGAGCCGATCCCTGACCTGCTGGCAGCCCTGGCCCGCAACAAACGCCCTGGCCAGCGCCTCATCGGCTTTGCCGCCCAAAGTGGGGATCCCTTGCCACCGGCCAGAGAGAAGCTCCGCCAGAAGGGCCTGGATGCTATTGTGGCCAACCCCATCGACCAACCGGATAGCGGCTTTGGCAGCAGCCACAACCAAGGCTATTGGATCCCCCAGCAGGGAAGTCCAGAGCGGATCCCATTGGCAACCAAGCCAACCCTGGCCCACCGGCTGCTGGATCTGGCCCGGCAATTGGAGTTGGGCTACTTTAGTTAAACTCCCTCTCCCTCTGGAAGAGGGGCCGGGGGTGGGGGCTGTGCGGTACAGAACGCTAAACTTCCCGGAATAGCTGTTCGCGAACTGCCTCAAGAACCTGTGTAAAGCCACAGGGGCAAGCCCGAGGTGCTCACTTCAAACTGCAGACGGGCCAAGGCTTCTGCTGCCGGCAAAAACCGAGACCAACCTCTGCGCCGGGGGAGCAGGTCGTAGAACTTCGCATCCGTCGGCAAACCGGCCAGCTCTGCCGCCCAAAGGCGGGCATCTTCCTCTGTGCCCAAGCGATCCACCACACCCAAGTGAAGGGCCTGCTCTCCGCTGAAAATGCGGCCATCGGCAAAAGTTTTGACCACATTCAAACTCAACTTGCGGGCAGCAGCAACCGTCTGCACAAACTGGCCGTAGGTGATGTCGATCAACTCTTGCAGGATGTTTCGCTCTTCCGGGGTTAGCTCGCGATCAAACGAGAGAATATCTTTGTAGGGGCCAGACTTAATCACCTTAAATGAAATCCCCACCTTATCCAGGAGGCGTTCGATATTATTGCCTCGAATGATCACGCCAATGCTACCGGTGATCGTTCCTGGGTTGGCGACAATTTTTTCGGCTCCCATGGCAATATAAACCCCCCCAGAGGCGGCAATGTTGCCAAAGCTGGCGACAATACGGGTGCCCTTTTTCTCCCGCAAACGCAAGAGGGCATTGTAGATTTCTTGGGAGTCGGCCACCGTCCCACCTGGACTATCGATGCGCAGCACCACGGCAGGGATATGGTTTTCTTCCACCTCTTTCAGGGCCTTGAGAACCCGCTCGCGAGTTTTACCATCAATGGCCCCTGCCACCTCAATGCGACCGATTTGCCGGCGCAAACCACCCAAGAATAATCGCTTCAGCATGGAAAAGAACTGGATAGGGATAAGTGCATATTCTGTATCATGAATGGCGGCTCATGGCTTGGTCAACCAGTTGCCTAGACGTTGCCATACACCGGGATCACCGCCCCTCGCAGATCCCGCGCTGCTTCTGAGACCAAAAAGGCGATCACCTGCCCGATGGACTCTGGCTTGACCCACAGCTCGGCTTGCTCGGATCCCATGGCAGCTCGGTTGGCCGGCGTGTCGATGATGCTGGGCAGGATGACGTTGGCTGTGATGTCTGTGCCTTGGGTTTCGGCGGCAATGGTACGGGTCAGGGCCACCACCCCTGCTTTGGAAGCGCAGTAGGCAGCCAATTGCGGGCCCGGCTCCACCGCTCCGCGGGATCCCACCGTTACAATCCGCCCATAGCCCTGTTGCCACATTCTGCGCAGGCTGTGCTTGCAGGTCAGAAAAGTGGTGGTGAGGTTGAGGTCGAAGTCGCGATACCAGTCCGCCAAGCTGTACTCGTGGGTGGGGCCCATGGCAAAGCCCCCCACCAGGTGGATCAGCCCATCTACGCGGGGTAGGTCGGCAATGACGCGGGCAACCGCCGCCTCATCTGTTAAATCCACTTGCACAAAGCGAACCCGATCCAGAGCATTGGCCGGCAGGCGCTCCCGCAAAATGGTGAGATCTTTTTCTTGTCGATAGGTCAAGGTCAGCTCTGCTCCGCTGGCCAGCACCACGGGAACCACCCCCAAACCCAGCCCGCCTGTGCCACCGGTCAAGAGGATTTGCTTGCCTTGGTTGCTTTGCATGGATGCACCTGCATTGGCGAAGGGGATCCAAAACAAATTGGGAGGGGAGTGCAAAAAAACTCAGAGGATTTTGAGATCCATCCAACTGAGCTTCCCTCTCTTACCCTACCCTGGTTCCTGCTCCTCTTGAGGAACAACAGCCCTTTTGGGCGCTTTCTCCAGCAACAGATCGCTCAAGGCCAGCCAGTGGGGCAGATCCAGCTCTTCGGCGCGGGCATCGGGGTTGAGGCGGAGCTGAGCCAAAGCTGCTGCGACCACCTCTCGCTCCACCAAGCTTCCCAGGGCATTGACGAGCTTCTTGCGACGGGTGGAGAACCCCTGTCGAAGGAGGTGGTTAAACCAGCAGGGATCCCGGACGGGGGTGGGGGCGGGGCGGGGGGTGAGGCGAATCACAGCAGATTCCACCTTGGGGGCGGGCTTGAAAGCGGTGGGGGGCACCCTGCAGATCAGCTCGCAATCGGCCAAATACTGCGTCCGCAAGCTCAGAGCACCATAGGCTTTGCTGCCGGGGCCGGCCTGCAAGCGCTCGGCCAGCTCTTTTTGCACCAGAAGGACAATGCGCTCGAACTGCAGAACCGGCTGGGCTGGGGATCCGAGCACCTTTTCCAGGATGGGGCCGGTCAGGTTGTAGGGGATATTGGCCACCAGCAGGCGAGGCTGAGGAGGCAGCGGCAGGCGGAGAAAATCTCCCTCCAGCAGGTGAAAACGGGGTTGGCCGGCGAACCGTTTTTGCAGCAGTCGGCACAGATCCCGGTCGATCTCCACCGCCACCACCTGGGCGCCCTGGGCCAGCAATCGCCGCGTCAGTTGGCCGGTGCCGGGGCCGATCTCCAGCACCCAAGTGGGATCCGCCCCTCTCTCCAGATCATTCAACTGGGCAGCCCGCACAATCGCCTCGTGAACAGCGGGATCCTTGAGCCAATGCTGACCAAACCGTTTACGAGGATAGGGCATGGGGGAATGTTCGCGCAGTGCTGCGCCGCAACCGAGAGGTACCCAGAGCGGTTGAAGGAGAAATGGCCGGGTGGGT
This sequence comes from Thermostichus sp. MS-CIW-40, assembly GCF_054058315.1. Taxonomy (NCBI): domain Bacteria; kingdom Bacillati; phylum Cyanobacteriota; class Cyanophyceae; order Thermostichales; family Thermostichaceae; genus Thermostichus; species Thermostichus sp. MS-CIW-40. The sequence goes on along the minus strand of NZ_JBSSAC010000003.1, from coordinate 22,440 downwards.
CATCGCTGGACTGAGTTGGGAACAGAAATCAAGGTGGGATCCGCATCCTCAGGTCTATCTCGGGCGGGTTGAGCAGGGAGCGCCTCTGGGTTCGGATCCCCGCTCAGGAGCGGCTTGCGGTAGAGGGGCACCGTAAAGGTGACGGTGGATCCCAGCCCTTCGCCCAGGCTGTAGAAATTGATTTCCCCTCCCATCGCCTCCACCAGGCGTTGGCTGATGGCCAGGCCCAAGCCCGTCCCCCCATATTGGCGGGTGGTGGAACCATCCACCTGTGTGAAGGCCTGAAACAGTTTTTGCTGCTTTTCCAGCGACACGCCGATCCCCGTGTCGATGACGCGGATGCGGGCCAAACCCGGGTTGCCGGGCAGGATATCCGCTCGCACGGTTACCGAGCCCTTGGGGGTAAACTTGATGGCATTCCCCACCAAATTGAGCATGACCTGCAACAGGCGTTGGTAATCGCCCAAGAGCAAAATCTGATCCGAGGTGTTGGGCAGGTGGAAGCTCAGTTGTAGGCCCTTTTGGCTGGCCTGCAAGCTGGTCTTGGCCTCCACATCCTTAAACAAGGCTCGCAGGTCGCAGGGCTGGAACTCCAACTGCATTTTGCCCGCCTCGATCTTGGCAATATCCAGCACATCGTTGATCAGGGCCAACAGGTGCAGGGCAGAGCGATAGGCCTCCTGCAAGAAGTCCAGCTCCTCTTCGCGGTTTTCGGCCATCCCGTCCAGCACCAGCTTGATAAAGCCGATGATCCCGTTGAGAGGGGTGCGCAGCTCGTGGGAGGTGTTAGCCAAGAATTGGCTTTTGAGCTGGTTGGCCGATTCCGCTTGGGCACGGGCCTGCTCCAGCTCCTTATTTTTCTGACGCAGAGTTTGGTTGGCTAACTGCAAGCGGGTTGCCAGTTGGCGACTTTGATCCAGCAAAATGGCGTGGGCAATGGCCGCGCCCAGGTAGGTGGCAATGCTCTGGAGTACCTGAATGTGGCTTGGCTGCCAAACAGGAACCCTATTCGGATCCAGCATTTCCAGCCAGAGCAGGCTGTTGGCGTAGCCCTGGTAAGACATGGCAATGGCCAGATGTCGCCCCGCCTCCACCGGTTCTTCCTGTCTGAGGGCCTGCAACAAATGGGGGTAATCTGCCAGCTTCAGGGTCTGGTGGAGCAGGGAGGGATCCCCAGGATGGCGGCGGTACTCGGCATTGACCGTGAGGGAGTCTTGCCCCACCTCGTAGAGGGCCATCAGGCAGCGATCTACCTCAAACAGTTGCCCCAACTGCTCCACGGTCTGCTGGCACAGTTGCCGGATATCCAGGGAATGCCGGATGTTGCGCACCAACTGCGTCGTGATCCCCTGTACCGGGTCGGCCAGGACAGGATGGGGCTGGCTGTTGGGGCTGCTGGTTCCTCCGGCCAACGCAAAAGGCGTAGCCCCCAGCAACTTGCCCACCACCGAAATCGCCACCACCTCCCCTTCCATGTCCCGTACAGGGTTGAGCGAAAGATGGAGATGCAACTTGTAGCGGGGCGAGAGCACCTGACATTCGTAGGAGAGGGGATCCCCGCTTGCAAAGACCTGGTTGAGCTTGGCTTCGTACTCTCCAGCGTTGGCCACCTCCCAGATTTGCTGTCCGCTCACGATGTGCTGAGGGTGGATGCCATATTTCTCGGCATCTTCCCAGTAAAAACTCCAGAAGCGCCTCTGGCGATCCTGCGTGTAGAACATCGGAGTGGGTCGGAGGGCGCCCATTTGGGATGAAGCCATCATTGCGCTAGGGGAACGTAGGCCAAAACTCAGGTTTTTCCAGAGGAAGCCGGGCTGGCCGGATCAGAGGCCGGGCGAGTTAGTGGGGCAGAGTCCTTGTTGAGGCGGGCGAAGATCATGCGGCCTGCTGAGGTTTGAATGGCGCTGGTCACAACCACAGAGCGGGTTTTGCCCACAGAGCGCTGCCCTTCTTCCACCACCACCATGGTGCCGTCTTCCAAGTAGCCTACCCCTTGACCTGGCTCTTTTCCTTCGCGGGTGATCTTGATATCAAAGCTGTCGCCGGCAACATAGATGGGCCGCAGCGCCTCGGCCAACTCATTCACATTCAGCACCTTGACCCCCTGCAGAGCCGCCACCTTCTTCAGGTTGTAATCGGTGGTAAGCAGCGTTCCCCCCACGGTTTGGGTGAGGCGCACCAGCTTTTCATCGACAGTGGTCAGATCTGGATAGTTGGCTTCGTGAATAACGAAACGATCGGGGTAGGCCTCTCGCAAAGACTGCAGGGTATCCAAGCCTTTGCGGCCCCGCTCTCGTTTTTGGGCATCGGCTTTGTCGGCGATGGTTTGCAATTCCGTCAGCACAAAGCGAGGAACCACCAGGGTTCCTTCCAAAAAACCTGTCTCGATTAACTGAGCCACTCGGCCATCGATGATGGAGCTGGTGTCCAAAACCTTGGCCGTGGCAGCCACCACATTGCCCTCCGCCCAGAGGGCTGCTTGTAAAGCATAGTTGGGGTTAAACAGCCGCAGCAGCGAGGGGCCGTGGGTATCGGCCAGGCTGACCCCCAGGTAAGCAAAGGCCAAGCTGAAAAAGACCGAAGCCAGTGGCTCGAGGAACCTGTTGAGTTGGGGAGGCAAGGGCAGCAAGTACACAGGAGCCATGGCTAGATTGGCGATCACCAAGCCGATCACCAACCCCACCGAGCGGCTGATCAACACGTCCGGCGGCAAGGAGCGCACATTGGCCTCGAAGCGACGGTAGCTCCAGCGCACCAGGGATCCCAGAGCCAGTCCTGCCAGCACGCCAAAGCCGCTGGTGACGACACGGGCTCCTTCCACATTGGCCCCCTGAATGGCAGCAGGAGGGAGCAAATCCAGGCCATAAAACCCGAGGCCAGCTCCCGCCAACATGAAGATCGCGATCAGTAAAGCGTCTAGCATAAGAAAAAAGACGGCCCTGCTGAGTGGGTGATGCTGCTGGGAATAGGCAAATCTGCTTCCTACTCATTCTAGTCGTCTGGTGTTGGAGGGATCCGGACAACCAAGCCAGCCCTCCCCCAGAAGGATTCAGACTATGCTGAAATCATAGCGATCCCTTGCCAGCTTGAGGGATCTGTGGAGCATGCCTCTAACCCCCAAAACCCTGAACTTTGCTGAATTTACTGAGCTTTAGGCGGTTTGGCAAAAGTCATTGAGAGGGATATAGTAGACCAAGTTTCCCCCTGATCCTTGAGTCCACCGCAACGGTTGCTGGGAAGTGAAGGGGGAAAGCGCTCGGGGGGTATTCCTCAGGGCTTTGCGGGATACCGCCTTCCTGCTTGGACTCCGTCCCGCTGACGCGAACAGAGATAGGCAGGATGCGATCGCTTCTTTCCTGAACCATGTTCAGGAGAGTTCAGCGTGAATGTATCAGAAACCGCTACAATCCAAATCTCAACGAGGCTAAAAGCAACCATGGCACAAGCACTGGAACTCAATACCGAGAACGTCGAGAAAGTCCTGAACGAGCTGCGTCCTTACTTGATGGCCGATGGGGGCAATGTGGAATTGGTGGAAATCGATGGCCCGGTGGTCAAGCTGCGCTTGCAGGGGGCCTGTGGAGCCTGCCCCAGCTCGACCATGACTCTAAAGATGGGCATTGAGCGCAAGTTGCGGGAGAGCATCCCCGATATTTTGGAGGTGGAGCAGGTATTCTGAGGGGCCCTGTAGGTTTTTGTGAGATTCCTTTAGGGTTCTTTATCATGTGTTGGATTATGTGCCTTGATAAATAGCCTCGGGTGGCTCTCTGCTCCCCACTTCTTTCTTCTGTGCCTTCTTCAGAGCTAGCGCATGTCTGTTCTCCTCTCCATCGCCATTCTCGCCCTGCTGATCCTGGTGCATGAGGCAGGGCACTTTGCGGCAGCCAAACTCCAAGGGATCCATGTCAACCGCTTCTCGCTGGGGTTTGGGCCGGTGTTGTGGCGATACCAGGGCAAGGAGACAGAGTACGCCATTCGCGCCCTGCCGCTGGGGGGCTACGTGGGCTTTCCTGACGAGGATGAACATTCTCCCTACCCCCCCGACGACCCGGATCTGCTGAAAAACCGCCCCGTGCTGGATCGCCTGGTGGTGATGAGTGCAGGGGTGATGGCCAACCTGATCTTCGCCTATCTGGTGCTGGTGTTGATGTTTGCCTGGGTGGGGATCCCCTCGGTAACGCGCCTCCATCCCGGCATTCTCATCCCTCAGGTGATGCCCGATAGCCCGGCGGAGCGGGCCGGCCTGAAGGCAGGGGATGTGGTGTTGCAGGCAGCCGATCGCGATTACAGGGGGATTGCCGACGAGACAGCGGCCTTGGCAGCTCTGAACGATTTTCAGGTGCTGATCCGCAGCAGCGAGAACCGGCCCATTCCCCTGGAGGTGCAGCGTGGGGAAGGGGATCCCCTGCAATTGACGGTGATCCCAGAGGTGCGGGGAGAGACGGTGGCCATTGGAGTGACCTTGGCCCCCCACCAGGAGGTGACCTTGCGTCCCCCTCAGAGTGTGGCTGAGATCCTCACGGAGGCGGGAAATGCCTACCAGCGGGTGGTGATGCTCAATCTGAACGGCTTGCGGCAGTTGCTGCAGAATTTCCAAAGCACGGCTGCTCAGGTCTCCGGCCCGGTGGGGATCGTCAAGATTGGGGCGGATCTGGCCCGCGATGACGCCGCCAGCCTGTTTAATTTCACCGCTTTGATTAGCATTAACCTGGCCTTTCTCAACCTGTTGCCCCTGCCCGCCTTGGACGGGGGACACATTGCCTTTTTGATCCTGGAGGCGATTCGCGGCAAACGGCTGCCCAAGCATCTGGAGGAGCGGGTGATGCAGACGGGCTTGGTGTTGTTACTGGGATTGGGGGTGGTGCTGATCTTCAAAGACACCCTCGCCATTGTCACCGGGTCAGGCTAGGGGAAGATGGCCAGCAAACGGGCCCTGCGCCAGCGAGCTTTGGAGATCCTGCTTCGGCTGAAGCGCCACTACCCCAACTCCACCTGTGCCCTCCACTACCGGACGCCGCTGCAGCTCTTGGTGGCAACCATCCTCTCCGCTCAGTGTACGGATGAGCGGGTGAATCAGGTAACGCCGGAGCTGTTTCGTCGCTTCCCGGATGCCCAGGCCCTGGCGACAGCGCCGCGAGAGGAGATTGAGGCTCTCATCCATTCCACCGGCTTCTATCGCAACAAGGCCAAACACATTCAGGAAGCCTGCCGCAAGATCCTGAGCGATTTCGGTGGTCAAGTGCCCCGCACCATGCCGGAGCTGCTTACCCTACCCGGTGTGGCCCGCAAGACGGCCAATGTGGTGCTGGCTCATGCTTTTGGCATCCATGCCGGGGTTACCGTCGATACCCATGTCAAGCGCCTCAGCCGCCGCCTCGGCCTCACTGAGCACGAGGATCCCGTGCGCATCGAAAAGGATCTGATGCAGTTGTTGCCGCAGGCGGATTGGGAGAACTGGTCTATCCGTCTGATCGACCACGGGCGGGCCATCTGCACTGCCCGCAGGCCTCTGTGCCAGCAATGTTTTTTGGCGGATCTCTGCCCCAGCGCTCCTCTTCTGGGATCGGCTGCACCGTCCGAGAAAACGGATAAAAAAGCTACAAAAGCCTCGCCGGCCTGAGATGATGGTTTCTAGGCGCCCCGCGTGGCTGAGCCCCCCATTCTTCCGGCGCTTGTTTTGGCCGCCCCTCGCCCTAGAATAAGCTCCATGCAGGATAAACCCATGTCAGTCGTGCCCCCCGTTCTGGTCATTGCCGGCCTGACGGGATCCGGGAAAACCTTGGCCATCCAGCAGTTGGAACAACTGGGGTACACCGGCCTAGAAGGGATCCCGCCTGCCCAGGTGATCCCCTTGGTTGAGGCGATGCGGACCCATCACGCTGCTTTGGCCATCAGCTTGAATCTCCACGCCCAGGAGTACCGGGATCAAGTTCCCACCCTGGCTGCTTGGGTGCAATCGCAAGGGATCCCTTTCCTATTCTTGGAGGCCCGCTCCCCAGTGTTGCTCAACCGTCTCAGCGCCCACCGCCGTCCCCATCCCTACGGGGAAGCTGCCGGTTTGTGGGAGGCCATTGAGCAAGAGCGGCTGGCTCTGGCCCCGGTGCGGGAACGCTGCACCCACTGGTTGGATACCTCCGACCTCAATGCCCAGCAACTGCGGCAGCAATTGCAAGCTTTGGTGCAAGGGATCCCCCAGCCCCTCAACCTAAGGCTGGTCAGCTTCGGTTTCAAATACGGCGTTCCCCCCGATGCCAACTTGCTGTTCGATGTGCGTTTTTTGCCCAACCCCTTCTTTCAGCCCCATCTGCGTCGCCTCACTGGGCAGGATCCCCTGCTGCAGGAGTTCTTGTTTGCGGATCCCATCACACAATCCACCTACCAGCACATCTTGTCCCTTATCAAAGCGTTTTGGCCCCACTACCGCGCAGAGCGTCGCCCCCACCTGACTTTGGCTATCGGCTGTACCGGCGGTCAGCACCGCTCGGTGGCCCTGGTGGAGCGCCTGGCCCAGGATTTGCAGCCTTGGACTGTCCCTGCCGGCAACCACGTTCTTCCCGACCTGAATGTTCAGGTTCAGCATCGCCATCTGCTCGACTCTCAGCGGGAGCTGGAAGCCCGCTTTGGCCCGGCGCCCGGCGAAGCCGGCGTTGCCCAGCAACAGGTTAGGATCCCTTTGGCCGGCGTTCCTGCACCTTCCCATGGCTAAGCCCCTGCCCAGCAACAAGTCCCCTGTTTGGGGCATTCGTCGCCGCAAGGCTGCTTGGTCGGGAAGTGGCTGGAAATGGCTCTTTCCCGGTTTGGCTGTCAAACGCTGGCTGAGCCTGGCGGTTGGGGGCGTGCTGCTGATGGTGCTGGGCATTGCCATCTGGACGGAGTTGACCCCCATCTTTCGCCTGAAGCGGCTGATCGACATCACCCTGCGCCTGATCACCACTTGGATCCCGAACAACATCAGTGGCCCCCTGGTGACCGGGATCGGGCTGGTGATGGTGGTGCTGGGGTTTCGCAGCGCCATGCGCTCCATCGAGGATGTGCTGATCCCCGAGGGAGATGAGGCGCTGGTGGATAAGCTCTTGTCGCGGCGGCGTCTCAGCCGTGGTCCCCGCATTGTGGTGCTGGGGGGCGGTACCGGCCTCTCCAATCTGCTGCGGGGTCTGAAGCGCTACAGCTCCAACATCACAGCCATTGTCACGGTGGCCGATGACGGGGGATCCTCAGGGCGTCTGCGGCGGGAGATCGGCGTTTTGCCCCCCGGCGATATCCGCAACTGCCTCACTGCTCTGGCCAACGAAGAAAAGCTGCTCACCGAGCTGTTTCAATATCGCTTCCAGTCGGGGGAAGGGCTGAGCGGCCACAGCTTCGGCAATTTGTTCATCACTGCCCTCACCGCGGTAACCGGCGGCGACTTGATTCGGGCCATCACTGCCACCTCGCAAGTCTTGGCCATTCAGGGGCGGGTGCTGCCGGCCACCCTGGCGGATGTTACCCTCTGGGCGGAGCTGAGCGATGGCCGCCGCGTGGTGGGAGAGTCCAACATTGCCAAAGCCGGAGGACGCATTTGCCGAATCGGCTGTGACCCCCCCAACCCTCCCGCCCTACCGGAAGTCATCGAGGCTATTGAGGCGGCAGAGTTTGTGGTGCTGGGGCCGGGTAGCCTCTACACCAGCATCATCCCTAACCTGTTGGTACCGGAAATTGTGGAAGCTCTGGCCAAAAATATGGCCCCCCACATCTACGTCTGCAACATCATGACCGAGCCGGGGGAAACCGACGGCTATACCGTTGGGGATCACGTCATGGCTCTGGATCGGGTGGCAGGAGTGCGCCTATTTGACGGCGTGCTGGTGCAGCGGGAGCCACCCTCCCCACGTGCTTTGGAGCATTACCGCCGCAGCGGTTCTGAGTTTGTGGTGTTGGATCCCGACAAACTGGCTTACCTGGGCTGCCGCGCCGTTTTGGCTAACGTCATGCAAGAGGATCCAGAGACCGGCTTGGTGCGCCACAACCCCGAACGCTTGGCTGCAATGCTGATGCGCTGGTTCGACAGACATCGCCCCCTCTAGCTTTGCCCAGGATGTCCTCTGCTGTTATTGCAGGCGGGAATAAGGGCGGGGATAGGGCTTGCGCATCTGTCGAGCCAGGTACACCTGAAAGGTTTGCGCCACCGCCCCTGCCCGCACCAGGGGAACCTCGGCCACAGGCTCGATTTGGGCAAAGTAGTCGCCATAGGTGGCCGGGATCCCTGCCCTCGGCTGGAACAGCTTGGAAGTGATGAGCAGCCCATCCTGCCCCAGCCAATCCTGCGGCTGCGACCAAAAGGCAAAGCCCCGCAAATCCGCATCCAGGCAGGTCAGAGGCTTGTCCGTCAGCGGAGCCAGGGCCATGGCGATCTGACCGCCCAAAAAATAGACATTGGTAAAAACGAACTCTGCCTCCTCAAGCGCTTGAGCCAGGTGGGGATCCGTCCGAAAGCGCTGCCGCAACTGCTCAATTTCAATGAGCTGAGTAGAGGGATCCTGCTCCACGGGCCACAGGCCCAGCCCGCCAGGAGCCTGCAGCAGGCCATAGCGCACATGGGCCAGCCCCACCCCCACCACCAAGCTGACCATCACCGCCGTCCCCACTAAGGTTCGCTTCGCTCCCGGCCACCGTTCCCAGAAGGATCCCAGCAGCAGCGTCAGCACCCAAAACCCCGGCATGGGCCAGGTGGGCAAGATGGGCCGGTAGCCTCCCATCAAGGTAAAGGCCAACACCAGCGGTAATCCACAGGCCAGGATCAAAAGGTGCTTGAGCTCTTCATCCGTCAGCCGCATCCCGCGGAGAATCTGCAGGGCCACCCGACCCGTCCCTGCCAAACTCGCCCACCACAAAGGGATCCCCAAGCTGGGGAACAGGTAAAAGATTTCAGAAAGGATCGTCAGCCCCAGCGCTTGCAGTTGATACCCTGCCTCCGGCACCGCCCGCCCCGCCTGAAAGCGAAAGGAGACCCAATCCTGCTGGGCGTTCCAGAGCAGCACCGGGCTAAAGGCCAGCACAAAACCCAGCACCGCCAGCACCGTCCAGCCCGACCTCAAGGCACAGCGATGAACTGGGCTGAGCAGACAAAAGAGTACCAGGCCGAACCCCAAAGCCAAGCCGTGGTACTTCCCCAAGCAGGCCAGCCCCACCAAGAGACCTATGAGCGCTAGCCTAGGCCCTGGCCGATAGCGAGCCGCCCCATAGACTCCCAATTTCCCCTGCCCCAAAGGCACCGGGAAAAACTCCTGGCTGGCCACCCATAGGGTTGCTGCCGTAAAAAAGACCAGCGGACTATCCGGCAGGGTCAGCACCCCAAACCCAATCCAAAGGATGGGTGCGATGCTGATGGCCGCCAAGCTGATCAGTCCCGCCCGAACAGAGAAAAGGCGCGCTTCGGTGTAGTAGAGGAATAGGGAAGAGCCACAATACAGCAGCAGGGATCCCAGTCGAATAGAAAAAGCCGACACCTGGCCGGTCAAGGCAGGCCCCAAGCCCGTTGTCCAGGCCACCAGCGGCGGATGGTCAAAATAGCTCCAATCCAGATGGCGGGTGTAGAGATAGTAGTAGGCTTCGTCAAAGCCAGGCGGCAAAAGGGCAGCCACCAGGCCCCGCATGAACAAGCCCAACCCCAGGATTAGCCAAACCGCTCTAGGCAATGGAGGGGATCCCTATGGGCAGATGGACAGATCTAACTTACCTTGAATACCTCTCGGGGCTACGTCCCTCTAGCACTATGACTTTGTTTCCCGCAAAAAAATGACCGGACACCCCAAAAATTGACCCAGCTTCTCGGCCTCTGCCCGCGCCTCTGGTTCCTTATCAGTGTAGCAGACTGACAGCAAAGGTTTCCGCGATTGCAATTTCACTTCTACCGAAAAGAATTCAACAAAATTCCTTTTGGCCTGAACCAAAATCTGCTGTACATCTCCAAAGGAATAAGTTTTCCGCCCTAGCGACCCAAAAGGAGTAAGGTGCTCCTCTTGGATTTGGTACCTAGAGCGGTCAAACGTTAGACGGCGACACCAAAAAGACACCTTCAGCATGAGAGCTCCTACCCAAAGAAGTAGAGCCAGAAATAGCCCTGGAAGGAGAGAATACAAGATCGCAAACACTAACTCCAGTAAGTGAAATCTATCGATATCTATCAAGAGCCGACTCTCTGTACTGTTCACAAAAGAATCAACGCGCCTTGCCAATTCCTGAGCTTCACTTTCACCAAAGGCCAACCAGGCTGGGGTTTCCCCTGTAGGCTTTTCCAGCGTGACATAGTAGCGCTCAGTCCTTTCTCCGTCGTCATCCTCCACAATTTCAGTTTTGACTGCAGCTCCTCTTACATCTATGTGAAGTGTAGTTTGGCTCGGCAAAGGTAGAAACGGCTGGAAAGACACTTCACAATTAACCGTAGACTGGTCAACTCGAAAACAAGTGAAACGGCGCTCACCCTGGGAAGACCAGATCGAAGATAAAGCCATAAAAAGGATGAACGCAAAGAAACAGATAAAAACAAAAGTAGCAAGAGACCCAAGGAAACCTACAGAAGACTCTTGGTACACGCGCTTGTTGGGGCTCTCCTCCACGCATTTCATAGACTTAACTCCAAGAAAGCCGGATTTGCTCAGTTATAACTTGCTAGTCTGTTGGTCGTCTGTTTCCGAGAATACGAAGCGTTTAAAAAATTATGAAAAGCAGTAAGTCCTCCGGTTTTCGCTGTGCTGTATTCAACTTCCCCTCTCTCCAACTAGGAGCGGAAATTGAGTGGCTGACTGCACGAGGCGCCGGGAAGAAGCTGTGGGGTGGCATAACAGTGGGATGAGCGCCAAACTAGCGGTGGTGCTTATGTGAGGATTGCAATGGAAGGCAGACCTAGGGCTAGGGTAGGGCGGCCTGTGCCGAAATCTCTGGAGACAAGGCAAAATGGCCGGCAACTTGCTCAACGGCGCCGACGCAGAGGTTCTTGGATCCCTTCACCGCGAAGCTCTAGGCAGTGGGGAACAGCGCTGGGATGGCTCTTGGGGGAGCGGATCCCGACGGCCCGCCAGCTTGACTTTCGCGCCGGCATGACCGGACTGGCTTTGATCATCGCCGTATTTGTAACAGGAGCACGTCTGGTTTATTTGCAACATCAACAGGCACCCCTATTGCAGCAGCGAGCCGAAGCCCAGCAGCGAGCCCAGCTAAGACCTTTCATTCCTCGTCGCTCAATTGTGGATCGTCATTCTATTGCCAAGCAGCAGGCAGAATTGCTGGCCGTAGATCGCCCCGTCTATACTCTCTGGGCCCATCCCCGTCTCTTCGGCAAACGCACCCCGGAGGAAATGGCCACCGCTCTTGCTCCCCTGTTGCGGCGTCCAGTAGAGCAACTGGCGCAGCGGCTGTCGGTTAATCATGCGGTGCGGGTGGAGCGCTGGGTATCCCAGGAGGTGGCGGATCAAATTCAGGCCCTGCATCTGGATGGCCTGGAGCTGGTGAGCGAGCGGCAACGCATTTACCCCCAAAAAGAGATGGCCGCCGAGGTGGTGGGCTATGTGGATCTGGATCATCAGGGCCAAGCGGGAGTGGAATATTCCCGGCAAGAGCTGCTGGAGCGTACTGTTCAGCCTGTTACCATTCCTCGCGATGGCTACGGACGACTGTTGGCTGCCGAGGTGCCGGAAGGGCTGCTGCAATCTGGCGAGACGGTGCTGCAACTTACCCTAGATATGCGCCTGCAAAGAGCTGCCCGCGCTGCCCTGAAAGCCCAACTGCAACGGTTTCGAGCGCTGCGGGGTACGGTGATCATCTTGCAGCCCCACACGGGGGAGATTTTGGCTCTGGTGAGCGAGCCCACCTATGACCCCAACCGCTACTTTGAGTATGACCCCGGTCTTTTTCGCAACTGGGCCGTAACGGATTTGTATGAGCCGGGATCCACCTTCAAGCCCATCAACATTGCCATTGGGTTGGATGCTGGAGCCTTCAGGGCAGATGAGCGGGTCTATGACGAGGGTCGGATTCTCATCGGTCAATGGCCCATTCAAAATTACGACTACCACCAGCGAGGGGCCCATGGCTGGATGAGCGTCACGGATATCCTGCGGCAATCCAGCAATGTGGGTATGGTACATCTAATGCGCAAGCTGGATCCCCGCCAGTACTACAATGCCTTGGTGCGGCTGGGGTTCAACGAGCGCAGTGGCGTGGATTTGCCCTTTGAGCCGGCCAGCCGTTTGAAACCGCTGCGACAGTTTGTTACGGTGCCGGTGGAGCGGGCCACTGTCGCTTTCGGCCAGGGGCTGGCCCTCACTCCTCTACAGTTGGCTGCCATGCATTGCATCATTGCCAACGGCGGACTGAAAGTGCAGCCCCATGTGGTGCGAGGCTTGGTGGAAAAGGATACGGATACTCTGGTTTGGGGATCCCCGCAGCCGCAGCCGGTGCGGGTACTATCCGAGCAAGCCACGCTGGCAGTGCGTATCCAAATGCGGGATGTGGTGGACTTTGGCACGGGGCAATCGGCCAAGATCGAGGGGTATGAGATCGCTGGCAAAACCGGCACTGCCCAGAAAGCCGGGCCACGGGGGGGCTATTTGCCCGGCAAGCGCATCACCAGTTTTGTGGGCTATTTCCCGGCCATTCGCCCCAATTACGTGATCTTGGCGGTGATCGACGAGCCCCAGGGGGAAGATGCCTTCGGCTCGACGACGGCTGCTCCCGTTGTTCGCTCGGTGATCCAGGAGATCATCGCCCTAGAGGGGATCCGCCCTAACTCTACTTAGCGCAGCCATAGGAACAAGGGGCGAAGGCGGATGCCAAAGGGGGCCCAGACAGTGAGGAAATGAGCGAAATGCCCGTACCTCCGGATTGGCTCTTCCTGGAAAAAGCCATACTCAAGACTGGCCACCCACAGAGTCCGACTTAACCTCTGCACTCCTCCAGCTCAGCTTGGAGTTGAGGTAGAAGTTCCAGAATACAACAATACCGATGGCAATTAAGTTGGCCAACAAATAATGAATGCCCAAGCGCTCGCTCAGCAAGGTCACCAGTGAAGTGTTGAGAACCAAGCCAATTAAGCAGATAACGTTAAACTTCGCCAACCGCTTCAGGCGATTCCAGGGCCCCGGCTGCAAGCGGGTCACATGGCGAAAAGTCCACAGGTCGTTCCAGAGGAAGTTATTGAGAATGGCCACCTCCGAAGCAACCAGCTTACTGGTTATGAGATCCCATCCTAAGTTGGTGGGATCGTGCAAAACATAGAGCAAAGCCATGTCCACCAAGGTGCCCGACAGGCCAACCGTGCTGAAGCGCAAAAAGGATCCCACCTGCCCTAGCGAAAAGCGCAGCACCATCAGGTGGTGAAGATATTGGAGACAAGTTTGCAGTTGGATTTTGCTCTCCCCGTTTTGGCGCTCCTGAAAGATGTAGCCGACTTCAGCAATGGTTTTCACCCGGCCCCGCGCCAGCACCTCGATCAGCAGCTTGTAACCCTTGGGGTTGAGCGGGATCCCGGCAATGGCTTGGCGTCTGACCAGAAACAGTCCGCTCAACGGATCGGAAACACGGCTGAAAACTCCCGGCAGCAGAACCAGCCCAATCCATTGGGCCCCGCGGGAGACAATGCGCCGGCCCAGGCTCCAGTGGCTCACCCCTCCCGATGGTGCATAGCGGCTGCCCACCACCAAATCTGCCCCTTTCTGGATGAGCGGCCACAATTTGAGGACAATCTCCGGCGGATGCTGCAAATCCCCATCCATAACCCCCAGCACCTCGCCGCGGGCAGCTTGCCATCCCCGCAGCACGGCAGTGGCCAGGCCTCGTTCGTGGTGGCGACAAATGACTTGCAGTTGAGGGAATTCTTTTTGCAATCCTTGGGCCACTTTGGCAGTGTAATCGGGGCTATTGTCATCCACCACAATCAACTCATAGCTTCCAGGCAGAATCGTGTCTAGGTGGGCACACAACTGCCGGATCAGGCTGCAGATACTGGAGGCTTCGTTGTAGGTGGGAATGACCAGCGACAGTTGGACAGGGCTGGACTGAGACAGAGGTGGAATCTGAAAAGGAGCTGCAGAAGCTTTGGGATCGGCAGAGGAAGTAGGAGCTTCATGAAGCATTCAGCAGGCCATCCAAAAACAATAAACAAAAATCCTCCGCCTAGGGCTGCAAATCCTAGGACTGCCTTGGTTCATACTGGGTCCACAGAACGATCCCCTATCGTACTGATCGATGAGCCGCAGGGCTAGACCTTTCTCCACCTACTTAGCTTCTGAGGACTCCGTCTCACTGACGCGAACGGGAGAGGTCACCTGGCTAAGGGGATCCCGTGGAGTGGCTCATCGACACCGGGATCCGGGCCTGAGCAGAGGCAGTCTCAGGCAGCGAGGGGGCAGGGGTGAAACTGGGGTAGGGGATGCGCTCGTGGTTGGATTCCCGCCAGACCTCCACGAAAGCGTCTGCCACCACCTCCAAATCCTCCAGCGTCAGCCCACTATCAACCAACTGGCCATCTTGCCAACGGGCCTGGGCTATTTTGCGGACAACAGCTTTTGCCCGCTCGACCACATCGGGGCCGAAGCCATCGCTCAGAGTCATGCTGCGCAGGGCGGCTTCACAGGCATCGGCCATCATCACCACCCCCGTCTCCTTGCTCTGGGGGATCGGGCCATCGTAGCGGAACGGCTCTTCGGGTACGGGCTGACCCCCGGCTTTCATCTGGGCTTGATGGTAAAAGTAGGCAATCAGAATTGTGCCCTGGTGCTCAGGGATAAACGCCTGGACGGCGGTAGGCAGGTTGTATTGCTTGGCCAGGCGCAGGCCATCGCTGACGTGGGCCTTGATGATCTGAGCACTGCGATAGGGATCGTCCAGTTGGGTGTGGGGGTTGAGGCTGCCCATCTGGTTCTCGATGAAGTAGCGGGCCTGCAGCATCTTGCCGATGTCGTGGTAAAGAGTGCCGGTGCGCACCAGCTCCACGTTGAGGTTCAGCTTCTGGGCAGCCCGTTCTGCCAAAGTGGCCACAAGCAGAGTGTGCTGGAAGGTGCCGGGGGCCTCTGCAGCCAGCCGCCGCAACAGGGTGCGATTGGGATTGCTCAACTCGATCAGACGAATGGGGGTGGCTAAGTCAAATAGGCGCTCCAGGTAGGGGCTGGCTCCCAGGGCAACAATGCTCCATCCCAAGCTGGTTCCCCCTGCCAAAGCCATGGCCAACAGGTCGATGCCACCGGTGGTGGCCAAGCTAACCGCCCCGTAGGCCAGCATCTGCACCGCTGCCGCTCCTCCTCCCAACAAGGCCAGCTCTTCGCGGGAACGGGAACGCCCGGCCAGGGCAGAGGCCACCACGCTGCCGGAGAGCAAGGGTACAAGGGTGAGCAGGTTGACAGGGGAGACCAAGGGCAAAAACAGCGCCTGGCCTACCACCACCACCAAGCCCAGCCCTGCCCCGTAAAAACTGCCCAGCAACAGCCCCACTGCCGGCAGGGAGCTGAACTCCAGCTTGAACAAGGCCGCCAAAAGGGGAGCGGTCAGGGAAACTATGAGGATCAACACCCGATCCCGGCGGCGCAATCCCGGCCTCAAGCGTTGTTGCAGAGGCACAAAGACAGCCAGGCCCATGCCCATCACTCCGGCCACCCCCACCAAGCCCCAGACGTTGATCCCGCGCTGGGTGAGCCCAAAGTGGTCCAAGATGAGAAAAATTTCGGGAGTGATGACCTGATCTGCTCGCACGATCACCTGGTTCTCGGCAACCGAGATCAGAACCGGCTCGACTTTTTCCAGCTCGGCGCGGATGCGCTGCTCGGTGCGCTGGGGATCCACCTCCACATTGGGAATGAGCACCTGCTGCAGCCACTGATAGACCAGCCCTTGCAACTCCTGTCGTTGGGCAGCATTGCCCGGAAACATCAAATCGTCCAGTTGGGCTTGGATCCCTTCGGCGCGAACTTCGCGGGGCAGGCCATCCACGATCCCTATCTTCTGCAGACGCTCCAAGACCCGCCGACTCAAGGTTTGCAAATGCTGCCAATCCGCATCTGCCAAGTTGAGAACTGTGGCCGGAACAGGGGGGGTGAGCTGCTCCAGAGCCGGCAAAGCTGCCCGATAGCGCTGCTGCGCCGCTTCCACCTGGGCAATTAGCTGAGTATAGGGATCCGTCGCCGCCATCTGGGTGGCCGATCCGTCCAACCAGACCCGCTGCCAAACCTCGACAAGCTCTTGCTTGGCCCGCTGCTCCGGAGGAAGCTGCTCCGGTCGCCCAGAAGAGGGCTCTTCTGAAGGAGATGGGGTGGCTCCGCGGATGGCCTCTTGTCGGACGCGAGCCTGGAAGGGTTCCCACTCCTCTGGGGAAAGCTGGCGCAGATAGATCTGCGTTGGCAGAGACAGCAACTGGACAGAAACATAGGGCAGAGAACCTGCCTCTTGGCGGATGGCCTCCACCTCAGCCAGGAGAGCCTCCAGATTTTGCCGCATGCTGTCGTTGGCGGTGCTGTTGATTTTGAGGGCCTGAACCACCCGCCGTCGCGCCTCAGCTTGTCGGGCCTGGGTAGCCTCCACGTCTTCAATCTCCGCCGCAGCAGGGGCGAGAAACGTCTGCGGGGAGCGGCTGCCGACGGTCAGTTGTGGTTCGTTGTAGTAGCGGATCCCGTGGACAGCAGTGAGGGAGAGAAGCGCGAGGGCATAGCCGGCAATCCGCTCCGAAAGGGGGGGCCTGCTCTTTCGAGGGGAAGCTGCCTGGCGTCGCCGAGTCCAGTGTTCCGCGTTCGCGTCGGCAGCGCGAAGGGCTTTGGGCGTGAGCGGGTTTTTCATGGATTGGCCTGGCAGCGTCTTTCTCTTTTCTATCCCCTTTTGGCCGGGTAGCCCAGGAAGAGGATCTCAATCGCCGATGGTAATCTGCCCCACCATACCTGCTTCTGCATGGCCGGGAATGGTGCAAACCAAAGCGTAGACCCCAGATTTCAGGGGAATAAATTGCCACTCCACCGAAGCGCCTGGCTTCAGTTCCAATTCTCGGATCTGGCCCTTAATTTCCACGCCGGCCACGTCCAACTTACGGGTCCAAACGGCATCGGCAAAATCTTTGGCGCTGAAATAATGTTTCAATTGGCTGGGGTTGCTCAGGCGAAGACGGTAGAGGCTGCCGTTGCGAAAAGACAGTTCCTTGGGCGCAAACACCAACTGATTGTCGGCAGTGCCCAACTCAACCACCTTCTCCTGCGGCGTTTGTCTGGAGAGATCCCGCGCCCATACCGGATGCGGGATCCCAATCATGAGGGCCGATAGCCAGATTCCCAGCACCAGGAAATGACAGAACCTGTTTAACATTGCAACAACGAGGAGAGAGGAAAGAGCAAAGAGAAAAGAGCAACGAGGAGAGAGAAAAGAGCAAAGAGAAGAGATTTCTCCTTCTCACTTCTCACTCCTCCCTTCTCACTCCTCTGCGAGTAGCCTGGAAACTCAAGATAGCATCTCTAGGCGGAGAGGTTTTGATTCCCTTCTGCCCTGTCTAGCCATCCACATCCTCGTAGAGCCGCACGGCTGGGGCTTCCTCTCCGTCTTTCCTTATTTCAAGCGCTACCGCAGCGGCGTAGCCACCGGCAACCTGAAGCGGTAAGGTCACCCAGCGGGAGTCCTCGCCCAAAGCTGCAGAGCCGGCCAGACCCCTGCCTGTTCCCTTCAGGAGCGCCTCCTTTTGTGTCCACATTTGAAAGAAAAGGGCATCCCGCTCTGGAGCTGGACACCTGGCCAAACGGCCCTGCTC
Source organism: Thermostichus sp. MS-CIW-40 (assembly GCF_054058315.1). Taxonomy (NCBI): domain Bacteria; kingdom Bacillati; phylum Cyanobacteriota; class Cyanophyceae; order Thermostichales; family Thermostichaceae; genus Thermostichus; species Thermostichus sp. MS-CIW-40. Next base: position 4,691 of record NZ_JBSSAC010000003.1, on the reverse strand, counting down.
AGCAGCCGAAAAATAGCGTTGGGCGATGCGCTGCCAGCGGAGCACAGGTCGAACCCATTCCAGATCCACTCCAATGCGGTATTGCCATCTCAGGCCGATCAGGACGCGCTCGTGGGAGTGGCTGAGGTTAAACTGCAGCGGCAGGGGTGGATCCCGCCAGTAGGGTTTGCCGGTAGAACTGTGGTCGAGGGGGATCCCCTGGGGCGGAATGCCGCTGTAGCGGCTGAGCAAGCTCCGCAACCCAAGACGACCGGCCAGAAAGCGGCGCCGATCTGCCGGCAGTTGTAAACGCTCTGCCCGCCGACATTCTTCAGGGGAAAGAAGGCCGAGCTGGGGGAGCAACTTCTCCAACGGGGGGACTGTCTGCAGCCAAAGATGCACCTCTGACTTTCCCGACAACGGCTGCAGGGATCCCACTGTGAAGTTGGGTCTAGACAACTCTAAGGAATAAGGATGGGATAACATGGCCTTGAATTGGTGGAGTTGGCAACACCACCCAGACAGTACACCCTTTCCTGTACGCGCTCGCGAGACCTGGTCTGACCTGATGCCCTCCTTCCACTATCCCCCCCGTCCTGACCGTGTCCGCGCAGCTCGTCAGCAGGCTATTCGTCAGGGGATCCTCTGGCTGTTGTTGGGGTTCACGGCTGTGTTGGCGGGTTCTGCCGGTGCCCTCCTGGCCGTGATGTTGCCCCGTCAGGTGATCCCAACTTCCCTCACTCCTGCAGAACAAGAAGCCTTCCGTCCTGATGCCTTACGGGCTGCGGCTCTGGATCGCTCGTTGCATATCCTCATTCTCGGCACGGACAACCCGGATCCCACCCTGCCCTTGCCCACAGAGCGAGATCGCTTCCACACCCGCAGCGACACCATTCTCTTGGCCCGCTTTGATCCCCAGGCGCGGCGGATTACCGTTTTGTCCATCCCCCGCGATACTCGTGTGCGCTTGCCCGGCTTTGGCGTGACCAAGATCAATGCTGCCAACTTGGCAGGGGGCCCGGCGCTGACGGCTCAGGTGGTCAGCCACTTGATGGGTGGGATCCCGATTGACCGCTACATTCGCCTCAATACCGACGCTCTGGAAGAGCTGATCGACGCGGTGGGCGGCCTGGAAATCTACGTGCCGGAACCGATGCAGTACGCAGATCACACCCAGCAGTTGTTCATCCACCTGGAGCCCGGCTGGCAACGCCTCAATGGAGAACAAGCCCACCACTTTGCCCGCTTCCGCCGCGATCACCTGGGATTGGGGGATATCGGTCGGGTGCAACGGCAACAGGAATTGCTGCGGGCCCTGAGCCGGGAACTGCTCTCCCCTGCTGTCTGGCCGCGGATCCCAAAGATTTTGCAGGTTATCCGCACCAACCTCGATACCAACCTCACCTGGGAAGAGGTTCTGAGCTTGGCCAAGTTTGTCCTCACCTCTGGGGGCGATCGCATCGACCTGGTGCTGCTGCCGGGCCGCTTCAGTCAGCCGGGAGAATTCTCCACCAGCTACTGGCTGCCGGATCCAGCCGGGATCCGACGGGTGGCCGTCTCCCACTTTGGCCTGGAGGCAGAGGTAGCCCGCATTCCTCCACACCGCCTGCGCATAGCCGTGCAAAACGCAACCGGAGAGCCGGGGATGGCCCGCCGTATGGTGCAGGAATTGGTGAGGCAAGGATACGTCCATGCTTTTGCTGTGGAAGACAGCACCCAGGTGCTGCAGCAAACGGAGATCCTCGCCCAGAGCGGGGATCGCGAAGGAGCCAAACAGATCCGCGCCGCCATTGGCCTGGGAGAAGTGCGGGTAGAATCTACTGGCGTTCTCAACTCCGACGTCACCATTCGGATCGGCCAGGATTGGGCCCAACAACTTGCTTTGGATGAAGCGCTCCGCACCACTGATGGGAACGGCCAAGCCCAAGCTCCGCCCGGAGCAGCTCAGCTCTAGAGAGCCGGTTCGGTTGCGAGTGCGGATTTCCGAAAAGGGGCCTGCTTGTCGGGGGCTTCTCAACCTCTGTAGATTAGCACTGAGCTTGTTTGAGTGCTGAGCCACCTATGACCGTGCTGGAACAGGGATCCATCACCATCCACACCGAGAACATCTTTCCCATCATCAAGCAGTCTCTCTACTCGGATCGAGAGATCTTCTTGCGGGAGCTGATCTCCAATGCTGCTGATGCCATCACCAAGCTGAAGATGGCCAGCCTTGCCGGCGAAGTGGCGGATCTCCCAGAGCCGGAGATTACGATTGCCCTCAACAAGGAGGCCAAGACCTTAGCGGTGGCCGATAACGGCATTGGCATGACTGCCGAGGAAGTGAAAAAATACATCAACCAGGTGGCTTTTTCCAGCGCTGAAGAGTTCATTCAAAAGTACAAGGGCAAAGACGCAGAGCAAGCAATCATTGGCCACTTTGGTCTAGGATTCTACTCCTCTTTTATGGTGTCGCAGCGGGTGGAGATCGACACCCTCTCCTATCGGCCCGGCAGCACGCCGGTGAAGTGGGCTTGTGACGGCACCACTACTTTTACCCTCTCCGATTCCGAGCGCTCCAGCATCGGCACCACCGTTACCCTTTACATCACCCCCGAAAACGAAGAATACCTGGAGCCAAGCCGCATTCGGGAATTGGTTCGTAAATACTGCGATTTCATCCCCGTTCCCATCAAGTTAAACGGGGAAGTGATCAACAAGCAAAAGCCCCTGTGGAGAACCTCACCTTCCGAACTTAAAGATGAGGATTACCTAGAGTTTTATCGCTACCTCTATCCCTTTCAAGAGGATCCCCATTTCTGGGTGCACATCAACACCGACTATCCCTTCATCGTGCAAGGGATCCTCTATTTCCCCAAGTTGCGCCCGGATATTGATCCCACCAAGGGTCAAGTCAAGCTGTTTTGCAATCAAGTCTTTGTCCAAGATAACTGTGAGGAAGTTATCCCCAAGTTCCTCCTACCTCTGCGGGGGGCCATCGACAGCCCGGATATTCCTCTCAACGTCTCCCGCAGCTTCTTGCAAAATGACCGCACCGTAAGGCGCATTGGGGATCACGTTGCCAAAAAGGTGGCGGATCGTCTCAATGAACTATACAGGGAAGATTACGAAAAATACGTCAAGGTCTGGCCCGACATCAGCCTCTTTATGAAGTTTGGGGCGATGAACAACGACAAGTTCTTTGCCCAGATTAAGGATATTCTCATTTTCCGAGTGGCCGGATCCCCTGCTGACAAACCCGAATATGTGACCCTGAAAGCGTACCTGGAGCGCACCCGCGACAAGCAAAACAAGCGAGTTTACTACGCCACCGATGAGGCTGCCCAGAGTGCCTACATCGATCTCCACCGCTCTCAAGGACTGGAAGTGATCATGCTGGATAGCTGGATCGACAGCCACTTCAGCAGCTTTTTGGAGCGGGAATACAAAGAAGAAGGGATCCAATTTAAGCGGGTGGACTCTGAGCTGGATGAAACGCTGGTGGATAAAGACAAAGCCGCCGAAATTGTGGATCCGGTCACGCAAAAAACCCGCAGCCAAAAGTTGGTCGATCTCTTCCGACAAGCCCTGGGCAAAGACAAGTTGCAGATCAAAGCAGAAGCTCTTAAATCAGAGTCGGTTCCGGCCATGATCTTGCTGCCGGAGACGCTGCGGCGCCTACAGGAGCTCAACGCCGTCATCCAGCAGAAGCCGCTGGAGTTTCTGGAAGAGCACACGCTGGTTCTGAACACGGCCCATCCCCTTATCCAAAACCTGCAGTCTCTTGCCGATCAGGGTCGGGATCCCGACTTGGTTCACCTCATCTGCAATCACATCTACGATTTGGCTTTGATTACCCAGAAAAGCTTTGACCCGGCAGCCGTGCGGGCCTTTGTGCAGCGTTCCAACGAAGTGCTGACTCGCCTCACCCGCCCTCAATAGGCAGCGCTGTCCAGGGTAGACTGCAGGGCTTCCGCTCCACCGGGCAGAGACGGACGGGATCCGGCCCCGTTGCCGCTGTGGCCGTAGCTGCCTTGGAGCACGGGGGCAACTTGGCGCATCAGAGTAGCCATCTCCAGGGCACTCATGGCGTATTCCCAACCTTTGTTGCTCTTGACCCCGGCCCGCTCCAGAGCCTGCTGCAGGGTATCGGCGGTGATGATCCCGAAAATAACCGGCACTCCGGTACGAAATCCTGCCGCCGCAATGCCCTTGGAGACCTCCGCTGCCACATAGTCGAAGTGGGGAGTTTGCCCGCGAATCACTGCCCCCAGGCAGATGATGGCGTCATAACGGCGAGATTGGGCCAGTTGGTGGGCCAGCAAAGGCACCTCAAAACTGCCCGGCACCCAGTAGTAGTCCACTTGCTTGCTCTCCGGGCCGACATCCACACCATGCCGCTTCAGCGCGTCCTGGCACCCTTCTAACAATTTGCCGGTGATTAGGTCGTTAAACCGACCGATGACGATGGCCAGACGCAGATCCTCCGTCTGAACAAAATTGCCCTCGTAAACTGCCATCTACGCTGCTCCAGATCTACCCAAGAGAAGAACAAGCGGGCCGACACGGCAAAACCACGCTTTCCCATCCTAATTCACTGAGGGAGCCACGGCGCAGACGCCCCGGCCTTCATGCCCAGAGGTACAGCCTGTTAAGGGCTCAAGGGGTACAATAGCAGCACTTAGCAAACCAACTTCGGAAGGAGGATGGATTGATCAGTAGTAAAGAAGTCT